>JALVCY010000119.1 GCA_027009605.1 Saprospiraceae bacterium | reverse complement strand
CTGCGGGGTTCAATTTGTCCTTCGGACGTTCATCTGCCTTCGGCGTTCAATTTGTGCTTCGCACGTTCAATGCCTTCGGCGTTCAAGGAGTACGTTCTTTTGGCTGCCTTCCCGTTATACCGTTGCACCGTTGCACCGTTGCACCGTTCATTGCCTTCGGCGTTCAAGGAGCAAGATTTCTTTCCCGCCTTCCCGTTATACCGTTACACCGCTAAACCGTTGAGTCCGCTCCGAAAAGTCCACTCTGCCAGAAATTAAAGCGATGAACAAAATTTTATTTGGTTTACCATATCCCGATAGCTAGCTATCGGCATAGAGGGTTAAAATAAAAGAGAAAACCAAATAAAATTTTGTGGAAATTAGAACAATCCACAAAATCCGACTTTTCGGAGTAGACTCACCGTTATACCGTTCAATTGATAAAGTAAAATCCCGGTAAAAACCCAAATCTCTCAACTAGCGCAGCGAATCAACTTCTTCAACTAGCGAAGCTTGCGAGCGAATCAACTCTTTCAACTTTCTCAACTACCGGAATATCGAATGTAGAATACCGAATGTCGAATCATGAAGTAAAATCCCGGTCAAATACCCATATCGTCTCAACCTGCGAAGCTCTCAACCCGATGTCCGAATCCACGATAGTAATCGGGACGAGTCTCAACTTAGAGAGCCGAAGGCGAACGTCTCAACTTTTTCAACTTCTTCAACTAGCGAAGCCTGCGAGCGAATCAACTCTTTCAACTTTCTCAACTACCGGAATATCGAATGTAAAATACCGAATGTCGAATCATGAAGTAAAATCCCGGTCAAATACCCATATCGTCTCAACCTCCTAAACCCCAACAAAATAAACCCCCAACTTATACAAATCCAAAAGCCGCAAATTCCGAGTCCCCATTACTCGCTTACGCAAAAAAGAGAGCGGTAAAAGCCGAAAAACCGGAGCCAAAAACCGAAGTTGAGCGGCTGTCTCTTGCAACTTAGTGGCCTTAAATTGATGGCTTTTTTCCAACCGGATTAGATTTTGGACAGCTCCATCCACCTTGTCCATAAACGCTGCATTGGTGGAAAGCCCCAAGTGAACCAAACCATTGTCGATGTGCACAACCCGAACGGACTCATCTCGCCCATGCATTTCTCGTAGAATATCTCCAAACAAGGTATCTTCATGCCCATACCCGCGAATAGATTCGTCAAATCGTATCGCTTCAAACAAAGCTTTGGGAATCACAAAATTGGACGGGACAAATCCCTGAAAAGGTCGTTTGTTGCGTTCTTTGGCCGTTTTTTCTTCTCGCCGCCGCCCATAAGTCCAATGGAGCAATCGCTCTTTTTCCGGGGGCTCACTTTCGTAAAAATGGCCTCCGCAAATCACCGTTTTTTCCGCAAGGAGCGCCTTATACTTTCGTAAAAAACCGGCATCCCGGACGCCCATGTCGCCATCAATAAAAAGCAAATAAGGATATTGAGCTTTTTGCGCAAGCCAATTGCGGCTGCCTGAACGCCCTAAATTCTCCGGCAAATATTCATATTTTGCGTAAGCCAACCGGTTAATCCCTTCATTTCCGGCAACGGGCTCCGGCGAATGATCATCGGCCACCAAAATCTCAAATTCAACACCCAAGTCGAGCCCCTGCCGGTGCAAATCCGCCACCAACTTTATCGCACTGCAATTGTATATAGGAATGAGAATCGAAAGCAAAATGAGTTTTTTTTGCGCAAATTTAATTTTTTCCGCAAGGAATAACGATTTCTCGACCACATAACCGTACTTTGTGACCAAAATAAATGACTATGGCTACCAATGACGCTCTAAACAGACTCATTCAAGACGATTCTCTCCCAAATGAATCTCGACAAATCGCCCAAAAAATACTCAACGGACAACGTATATCTACCGATGATGCATTGTATCTCTACGAACACACCGACCTGAGCTATGTGGGCATTTTGGCCAACTATATCCGGGAAGCCAAAAACGGGGACAAGACCTATTTCAATAAGAATTTTCATATCGAACCTACTAATGTTTGCGTCTATTCCTGTGCCTTTTGCGCCTATTCCCGACTCATCAAAAACCGGGAAGACGGCTGGGAAATGACCTTGGAAGAGATGATGGACATCGTCCGAAAATATGATGGCCTGCCGGTGACAGAAGTCCATTTTACGGGAGGGGTGTTGCCACAATATGACGTCCCATTTTACGAAGAATTATTCAAAAGAATTAAGGCTCACCGCCCCGAATTGCATATCAAAGGCTTGACCCCCGTCGAATACCATTACATCTTCAAAAAAGAAAAACTGTCTTACCGCGAAGGGATGGAGCGCATGCGTGCGGCCGGATTGGATTCTATGCCGGGGGGCGGAGCGGAGATTTTTGACCAAGATATCCGCGACCAAATCGCCGGCGGCAAATGCTCCGCAGAACAATGGCTCGAAATCCACCAAATTTGGCACGAGATGGGCATGCACTCCAATGCGACTATGCTTTACGGCCACATTGAAAGTTTTGCCCAACGGGTGGATCACATGAATCGCTTGCGCCAATTACAAGACCAAACCGGCGGATTCATGGCCTTTATCCCCCTAAAATTTAGAAATAAGAACAACCAAATGTCCCACGTCCCCGAAGTCAGTCCCATCGAAGACTTGCGCAATTATGCCATCAGCCGGATATTTTTGGATAATTTTCAGCATATCAAGGCTTATTGGCCGATGATTGGGCGGGATGTGGCTCAAATGTCTTTGGCTTTTGGCGTCAATGATATTGATGGAACGATTGACGACACCACCAAAATATACTCTATGGCCGGAGCCGAAGACCAAAATCCGGCCATGACGACCGCCGAAATGGTCAATACCATCCGTCTCGTCGGTCGCCAACCCATCGAGCGAAACAGCCTCTACCAACCCATCAAAGACTACACTGACGAAGTATTTGAAGAAGACACCCAGTACCGGGGCTATGCCATCAAATAAACAGTAGCCAATCAAAAAGTAAACAATGAGCAATAAGCAAATAGAAAATATGAAGGTGCTCAATGCATCCGCCGTAAGTTATCTAAACACCAAACCTTTTCTATATGGCATCTTTAGGAGTGTGATAGATAAAAAAGTAAGAATCAAACTCGACATCCCTTCGGAATGCGCCCGCAAATTGGTCGCCGGCGAAGTAGATTTGGGATTGATTCCGGTGGTTGCGATTGCTGATATGGAAAAGCCTATTATTCTCTCTGATTATTGTATCGGTGCAGACGGCCCGGTCAAAACCGTCATGATTTATAGTGATGTACCTATCGAAAAGGTCAAGCAACTTTACATGGATTATCATTCCCGGACTTCCGTCAAATTAGCGGAGATTTTGATTCGGGACTATTGGAAATTAGACATCGAATACTTGCCTACGGAAAGTGAGTTTTTTCATCAAATCGGTGGGGAAACCGCCGGATTGGTGATTGGAGACCGGACATTTTCGTTGGCGAATCGCTTCGAGTATCAATACGATTTGGCCGAATACTGGAAAAAGATGACCGGTCTGCCCTTTGTCTTTGCGGCGTGGGTCAGTCGGAAGCCCTTGCCTAAGTTTTTTCTTCGAGCGTTTAATGATGCCTTGGCAGACGGGGTCAGCCTAATCCCCAAACTCGTAGATTTGCTCCCCACCCCTACCGAAGATTTTGACTTAGCGACCTACTTTAACACCCATATTCAATACGAATTGGATATACCAAAAAGAAAGGCTTTGTCGTTGTTTTTAAAAAAAATAAATCATTCCGTCGGCAAAGAACTGACTTTTTTGTAGCCCCAAGCCTGTAGCCAAAAATGAAAAACCTAATCCATCTCATCCTATTCTTTTTCTTTGCCACCGGGCTACAGGCTCAGGAGATAATCCCCTTTATCAACGGCTCATTTGAAGGAGAGCCTTCCGGGCATGCGGCCACCATCCCACAAGCTTGGTTGCCTTGTCGCATGGGCACGACGCCGGACATCTTGCCGGGGGCTTGGGGCGTTTATACCATCCCTTCCCACGGGCATACTTATTTGGGGTTGATAACTAGAGATGATGGCAGTTATGAATCTATAGGCCAACACTTGTCCCAAACTCTCAAAGCCGGTAATTGCTATAGTTTTACAATGGATTTGGCTCATTCCGGGACTTATTCCGGCTACAACCTTCCGATTAGAGTCCGAGTCTGGGGTGGGCGGCGCGCTTGCGCAAAAGACCAATTGCTTTGGGAAAGCCAGCTCATCCATAATGCCCGGTGGGAGACCCATAAAATCGAGTTTCTCTGCAAAAAGGACATTCGTTATATTATCATTGAAGCTTACTTTGCGCCCGGAGTGTTCATCAAGTATCGGGGCAATGTTTTGATCGACCACCTGACCGGTATTAAGCAGTGTAATCGGGCTTGAGCGGGAAAGGTGTCTTTGGTCTTTGGTCTTTTGGGCGCAGCAAGCTGCTTTTGGTCTTTGGCTTGGGTAGAGGGTTGTTCTTGGTTCTATTGCCGGATGCTTGGTTTTTGTGGTTGAGAAAGTTGATTCGCTGCGCTAGTTGAGAAAGTTGAGACGTTCGCCTTCGGCTCTCTTGTTGAGACTTGTCCCGATTACTATCGTGGATGCGGACTTCGTTGTTGAGTGCTGCGCAGGTTGAGATGATTTGGGTTTTTATTTGGGACTTTACTTCATCACTGGATATTTGGATTTCTGTTTGGGTTTTTAGTTGAAAAAGTTGAATCGCTCGCAAGCTTCGCTAGTTGAATCGCTTCGCTAGTTGAGAAAGTTGAGACGTTCGCCTTCGGCTCTCTTGTTGAGACTTGTCCTGCGGACTTCGTTGTTAAGTGCTGCGCAGGTTGAGATGATTTGGGTTTTTATTTGGGACTTTACTTCATCACTGGATA
>JALVCY010000118.1 GCA_027009605.1 Saprospiraceae bacterium | reverse complement strand
AAAACCTTACCACCAAATGGTGATAAGGTTTCGAAAGCGCGCCTCTTCTAGGACTTGAACCTATGCCGATAGCTATCGGCATACGGATTAACAGTCCGGCGCTAGGTTTGGGTTGAAAATCGAGCTAGCAGCTTAGCACGCAATTCTTCATATTTTTTTAGATTTTGGATGTATTTCTTACTCTTCATCGACTTTATATGCTTTTCCACTTTTAGTGCTTGACTACGACTCGTACATTTCATTTTTAAGTACAATACCCATGGTTTCCCTTTCTCTGCCCATTTATTTGAATAATATCCTGTATTATGGCGATTTAATCGCAATTCAACATCATGACTTTCTCCAATATAATATTTATCTAATTTTTCTGAATATAAGATATATACAAACCACATAGCACTATTTTGATGAAACCAAAAAAACCTTACCACCAAATGGTGATAAGGTTTCGAAAGCGCGCCTCTTCTAGGACTTGAACCTATGCCGATAGCTATCGGCATACGGATTAACAGTCCGGCGCTAGGTTTGGGTTGATTTTAATGTTACAAAAAAACCTTACCACCAGAAGGTGATAAGGTTTCGAAAGCGCGCCTCTTCTAGGACTTGAACCTAGGACCTACGGATTAACAGTCCGGCGCTCTAACCAGCTGAGCTAAAGAGGCAATTATCAATCAAAAACGGTTATTTCCATTGAAATGTTCCTGATTGGGATGGCAAAGGTAGTATCTTTCATTTATTATTGCAATATTTGCAGAAAAAAAAATTAAAATGAGTTTACTAACTGTTGGAACAGTCGCTTTTGATACCATCGAAACGGCTTTCGGGAAAGTGGATAGAGTAGTCGGTGGTGCGGCCATGTATATTGGCTTAGCTGCGTCCAAGTTCACCACTCCCATCAATTTGGTCTCCGTCGTAGGCGGCGATTTTCCTGAAAAGGAACTTAAATATATGGAATCCCTAGGCATCAACCTAGATGGTCTCCAAATCAAAAAGAACGAAAAATCCTTCTTCTGGGCCGGAAAATACCATGACGACATGAATGGTCGGGACACTTTGGTCACCGATTTGAATGTTTTAGCGGATTTTGACCCTATTTTGCCGGAAGCGCATAAAAAGCCGGATTATGTGATGTTGGGCAATTTGACTCCGGATGTCCAAATGCGAGTTTTAGACCAGCTAAAGAAAAAACCGAAGTTGGTGGCAATGGATACCATGAACTTTTGGATGGATGTTGCTTGGGATTCGCTCCTAAAAACCATCCAAAAAGTCGATTTGCTACTCATCAACGACGAAGAAGCCCGCCAATTATCCGGTGAGCACTCTCTTCTAAAAGCGGCCAAAGCCATCTTAAAGATGGGGCCCAAAATCCTAGTCATCAAGAAAGGAGAGCATGGCGCACTGCTTTTCCAAGATAAAAGCGTCTTCTTTGCTCCGGCTCTTCCTCTGGAAAAAGTAATGGATCCTACCGGTGCCGGAGATACTTTTGCCGGCGGCATGATGGGCTATCTGGCGATGAAAGACCGGTTGACTAAAGATAATTTTAAGAAGGCCATTATTGTCGGGTCGGCGATGGCTTCCTTCTGCGTGGAGAAATTCTCCAACGAACGGATGAAGGAACTCACTACCGACATGGTCAAGCTCCGTATCAAGGAGTTTGAGAAATTGGTTAAATTTGGCGCACCGCTTTAACAGAGCATTGAGCTTCGTACTTGACAAACCGCTGTAAGGCTAAAAACCGCAGCGGTTTGTTTTTTTTAGGGGGCTAAGGTGTGTAATATCGCCCTTTGGTATATTTTGACAGGGTATGTTTTCACTTCCGGAATGTCTTCTTCGCCTATTTTTTGTCCACCGGTGATACTTACCGGCTCATTTTTGGACATGATGACTTCAAAGAGGATGGTATTATCTTTTTTCTCTTCCATGATGGTGATTTGATTGCCCATGACCGTGTATTGCGAAAGCAGTTTTTGGCCAAACAGATAGGATTCCAGTTGAATAGAATTGTGCTCATCGACTAGATAAATGCCTTTTTTCTTATCAACAGATTTCAGCGTATAAGGCCGGGTGGACAAAGTATCATATTGAATCGTCCATTGGATGGAGTCGCCTTGCGGCAAAATAGTGAGTGTCATGGGCAAGCTTTGAGATAGTTGCCCGTTTTTGTAGATGTCTAAATCTCCCTTCCATATTCCGGCCCAATCGGTTGGAAACACATCCATCGGGGGTTTCTTTATGCTTTTTTGGGTGGGAGAGCAGGCCCATAGGGCGAGAATGGCCATTAGTAACATCATTTTTTTTGCACTCATTGGTTTGTTTTTTTTGTTTTTAATCTTGCCATTGGAACTTACCACTAAGACTTCGTTCCAAAAAGTATTCTGTTCTAAAACCACCCAATTTTATTCTGTCTGGAGATTTTGTTCAATCGTTCAACTATTGAGTTCGCTCCGAAAAGTCACTACAGCCAAGAATTGAAGCGCAGAATAAAATTATATTTGGCTACAAAGACCTAGTGCAGCGTGGTGTCGCTCCTATGGAGCTTGATATCCCTACTATTTTTAGTCTTACAAAGATATCGCCCCGATGGGGCTTTTAGGGCTGGGCATCCCGTCTGCGCCTTCTCTGTTGTCAGCCCCGTAGGGGCGACACCTTTGTAACAGACAACATCGCACGATACAGGAAGCCCCAGCGGGGCGATACCTTATCTCAGTCGCACTAGTTATCATAAAGAATCCAAATATAATTTTGTGGGCCAAAGAACAACCCACTACTCCCGACTTTTCGGAGCGAACTCAACTATTTCAAAAACTAGACTTTTCGGATGATACTCAACAATTATAGCTTAAATATAACAGAAATCCCACCTTTTTCCCTAATTTCACCACTCAAAAAAATACGTAACTGTTTAGGTGCTCCTATTTTAAGACAAAAAATAGTGGACATTTAAGGAGTTACAAAAAAACAATTTATGAAAATTTGGCTCACTCTAGGTTTATTCTTAGGCTTTTGTTTTTTGGCGCAAGCCCAAGATACTTATTTTCAGCAAGAAGTAGATTATAAAATCAAGGTTACGCTCCACGACATAACCCACACGCTGACCGGGGATATAGACATCAAATACACCAACCACTCTCCCAATTCCCTGCATAAAATCTATATGCACCTGTGGCCGAATGCCTATAAACACAATAGAACGGCCTTTGCCCAACAACAAATCCTAAATAATTCCGATGAGTTTTACTATGCAAAAGAGAAGGATTTGGGTAATATTTCGGAGTTGGATTTTGAGATTGATGGTGCGAAGGCTTCTTGGAAATACATCCACCCGGATACCCCGGACATTGCAATAATCACCCTGAATCAACCACTTGAGCCCAATCAGTCATTGACCATTCACACCCCATTTACCGTCAAAATTCCGGCTTCATTCTCTAGGCTGGGTCATGTCGAAACGTCTTACCAAATCTCTCAATGGTATCCCAAACCTGCCGTTTATGACCCTACGGGCTGGCATCCGATACCTTATTTGGATCAGGGCGAATTTTACAGTGAATTCGGGCATTATGATGTAGCGATTACGCTTCCGCAAAATTATGTGGTAGGAGCGACCGGCGTACTGGAAACGACATCCGAAAAAGCATTTTTGGCGCAAAAAATAGTAGAATCCAAAGCCAAAATAGACACTGACACCTTAACCGATGATTTTCCGGCATCAGCCAAAGCAACAAAAACCATTCGCTATACCGCAGACAAGGTGCATGATTTTGCTTGGTTTGCCGACAAACGGTTTTTGGTCACCAAAGACACGCTGCAATTACCTTCCGGCAAAATCGTGGATACTTGGGCACTTTTTCCGCCATCGGGCATCAAAAATTGGGCTTCTGCCACCGACTACATCAAAAGAGCCCTTAGTAGCTATTCCGAATGGGTCGGTGAATATCCTTATCCCCAAGCCACCGCCGTATTGAGTGCCTTGAGTGCCGGGGGCGGCATGGAATACCCGATGATTACCGTTATCGGTAAGACTTTCAACCCCAAATACACCGACGTTGTCATCACCCACGAAGTTGGACACAATTGGTTTTACGGAATCCTAGGCTCCAATGAACGAACCCACGCTTGGATGGATGAAGGCACCAATACATTTTATGAAAATAGATACACCCAAAAATTTTATGGTCTAGATTATAGCGAGTTACATCAGGACTATCAAGCTTTAGCTAGAAAAAGAAGAGAACGCCCCATCCGGACACCAGCCAACGAACTCAACGACATATCCTACTTCGTCTCAGCGTACTCCAAACCCGCCACCAGCCTAAAAATGCTGGAAGCCTATGTCGGAACTGCCCTTTTCGACCAAGTCATGCAACAGTATTATCAGGCTTGGAAATTCAAACACCCGTCCCCCAAAGACTTTCGTCAAATATGGGAATCGAATACCCACAAAAATCTAGATTGGTTCTTTGATGACATCATCAATACCACCCAAACCATGGATTATAAAATCCTGAAAGTCAAAGAGAAATACGACCAAACACTCGTAACCGTGGCCAACAAAGGACCACTCCAAGCACCGCTTTTATTGTACGCCTTCCAAGACGAAAAGGCGGTGGATTCTATGATTGTAGAAGGTTTTACGGGAGAAAAAACATTTACTTTTCCGTCGCCCCAAATCAGTGATCGTTACGACTACTTCCAAATTGATCCCCACTCCTTCACTTTAGACCTTTACCCTGACAACAACTATTCATTTAGGCCAAAATTACAGTTTCATCCCCCCTTCACCGCCGACAAGCCCCATCACAAACCCCTCTACTTTTTCCCTGCTTATGGCTGGAACGCCTATGACAAAAACATGCTGGGGTTAACTCTTTTCAATGGGGGCAGACAGTCCGAAAAGCTCTTTGGCTCGAT
>JALVCY010000117.1 GCA_027009605.1 Saprospiraceae bacterium | reverse complement strand
TCAATGCCTACGGCGTTCAAGTGCTTTCGTGTATTTCGTGTATTTCGTGGTTAAATAAAGTCGTGTATTTCGTGGTTAATAATCTTGGTGGTTTGGACACTGCCTACCCGTTAAACCGTTACACCGTTAAACTGCTACCCCGTTCAATGCCTACGGCGTTCAAGTGCTTTCGTGTATTTCGTGTATTTCGTGGTTAAATAAAGTCGTGTATTTCGTGGTTAATAATCTTGGTGGTTTGGACACTGCCTACCCGTTAAACCGTTACACCGTAATACCGTAATACCGTAATACCGTTACACCGTTATACCGTTATACCGTTACACCGTTACACCGTTAACTATTTTCCACCACTAACAGCCGTATTGACTCTTTTTACAAATAATTGGGCAGTTAACGGATTGACGGGCTCGACTACATAAATTCTCTTTTTGCCCATTTTGAAGGTGAATTCCTTGGACTTCATCTTCTCCACAGTGTTATTAAAAACTTCGTTATTGGAGCAAGTACTTAGGACACCACCTTGGTAGCCAAAGAAATAAAAATTATCGTTGGGCAACTTGAAGTAGATGTAAACCCGGTCATCTTCATTAGAAGGCATTTTGATTTCTACATAAGAGCGGATGGATTTGTTGACCGGTTTGCCTGCAAAGGCACCCAAAACATTTTTCTTGGTAACGGTCATAAAGGATTGATACTCAGGAAACCATTTCATATTCAGCTTGGAAAAGAAAACTTGATATTTAGAAAAGTCCTTGGGCAAAACCAAGCTTCTGGAATTGATGCTTTGTTTTGCCGCAATGAGATCCTTTTGCTTGGGAATCATATTGGGCAGTACCTTATTGTAAAATGAGTTTTCGTAAACGCCATCCTTCAAATCCAATAGATTATTATCCAAATCAGCCGAAATAATACGTAAAAGCGCTTCCGGAAATTTGAATTCTATACCGGCCATCAGGCTAGCTGTCAGCTCGGAGCTATCTACGTTGGCACTTATTTTTGATTCTAAAATACCGGCTGCATCAATATTTGCATATTCCAATCCGGAGCCTAAATTTAATTTCCCATCTGCTTTGATGGCGCCATTTTCAGTAAAGTAAACCAGCTTGTTGCCCCGTTCTCCCAAAGTTCTTACCCGAAGAGAATCTCCGAGAATAAAAGTCTTGTTGGATTTATCATATTTGAATTCGCCCATGCAATCTATAATCGGGCGGTCTTTACGGAGTTTTAATGGCATCAAAACCCGCGGATACATGGCGGCTGTCTCCTTAGACAAGAAGATACCGGCGGCTAATGGAGCACCACCCGGAGTCTTGGGATTGTGCAAGCTGATAATCAAGTTTTTGCGGTCACCCTTGCTGTGAATAGAAAACCATTTGCCGCGCAATTCCGGGACATCCAATTTGGCGAAGCCATTAAAGTCCAGCTTCTTCTCATTGGCACGAAGGCCGATTGTCCCCTTAAACTTAGTCCGCTCATCAATATAAAAATTAGACGATTCATCCACTTCTGTGGTGGCTGTTGTTAGCGTTTTTTTGGTACTGTGCTTGCCTTTTCCTACTCGTTGACCAACGATGTTTTCAAATAAAATAGTTTGATCTCGACCGGGAATATTATAGACATAATTGCCTTTTGCTTTATAATCTTTCCGGCCTAAAATATCTACGGTTGCGCCTGTAAATTCATGATATTTATTGGAATTATCTGCTACAATTCTGGCATCAGTTAAGGTGGTGATTTTGGCACCAACTTCGATATCTATTTTTCCTCCTTTCGGAAAAATAGTGGCATCACAGGATACAATAGAAGGTACGCCCCCAATATTTAACTCGGCAGTTTTTAAATTGTACTCTGCCGTCTCCCCTTGAAAAGTCAAGGAGTCCTGTGTCTCATGAATAGACGTAAATGTCGCCGTCGTCCCCGGTTTGGAAGCAAAGTGAATAATGCCCTTGGTCATGTCCCAATCAAACTTATTCATCGTGGTCATGTACTTGTTTTGCGGAAGCGTGGTCACGACGGAATCATTATTGGCCTCGAAGCGACCCACTTGGTTGTCAAAGTCCAAGATGCCGCGTAAGTTCTTGGTATTCAAGGCAATACCTGATTCGCCGATGGCTTTAATTCTCAAATCAGCCGTATCCGCATGAACTGTAAACGGCCCCAAATCCATTAGTTTACTTCTCAATTCACCACCATCCCAATCAAATAGTCCGTTCCCTTTAGCACCTTTTGGCGTCAGCACAAGCGTCCCGTCCAGCGTATAATTGGGCTGCTTGAATAAATCAAAAGCCTTTTCTTTGGTACTTACATACATACTATCTTTATAGGGTCTCCAATGCACTTTGACCAAATCTCCCTTGACCTTGGGCACTTTGACTTCACTGGCTCGGTCTTCGGTCATCGAAAACTCCTTAGCTGTGCAAAACATCTCCCGCGGCTTAAATAAAATGTCTTCGGATTGAACCGAAGCGGTCAGATAATTGACCAAGCCTTTGCCATAAAAACCTTTGTTGCTCAAATCTACTTCTCCGGTATATTTTCCCCGCTTTGCATACAAAGGCAGGCCTGTGGACGGAGTCTGATTGACAAAGCCAAACGACATGTCATCCCGCAAAACTACGGTTTCCTTAAATTCGGGTAAGATATCAGCAGAAACCATCGTTCCCTTAAAATGCAAATCGTCTTTTGTATAATTATCCAAACTATTAAACGTAAACTTGTCCAATTTAAAATAGAATGAATCCCGCTTGTAAACTCCACCAATAATATCCTTGCGATCATAAAAAATATAAGAATAGTCTTTGGATGCGAAAGAAGGAAACATCTTAATATCTTTTTTTCCGGACTTGTTTTGCGGGGCATCCACTAACAGATAGCCGGTGGCATATTCTATTCGGGAATCCATACTCTTAGCTTCTTTTCGCTTGTTTTTTAGGAGCTTTCCGGTCGGCACATAAAAATCCAAGTAGCGCACAGAATCCATGATTACGTTAAATTTATCGTAATTGAAGTACATGTCTTTTCCATAAAACACCGCCATCCCGGCATAGAGCAAACCATCAAACTTCATGTCTCTATTTTTTAACATGATGAGCTTTTTGCCTTGCGGCTTAATGGCGACTTGTTGTTTGCGGCTGAGTTCTAAAGACTTAACATCATTAATATCTGTTTGTCCTTTTTTAATATCAAATACTGCGTTGGCATCTTTGGATTTGGATACCACGTTAATCGGGTCATAATCCGCATTGCCCGTACTGGCACGTCCATAATGAAACAGCTTGTCTCTTAATATTACTTTTCCGTTGTCACTGTCGTAGAAGATAAAACCATCCGATGCTAACTGATAGAGTAGTCGTTTATTATTTTCTTTTTTCACATTGGGATTCACCCTGTAGGCGACGACACTTTCGTCAAATTCAGTTTCTCCGGTTTCTGTGGACAAGCGCAATAAAACAGCGATAGGATTGGTCTCGGCGACTCCGCGATACCGGATATAGGTGGCTTCATCATAAAAATTGACGGATTCAAAAGTGACTTTATCTTCGATTTTATCAATAGAAAGCTTCTTGTCACCGACTAAGACCTTTTCGTTATTGATGTCATAGGTGATTTTATCTACATCTATATTTACTTGATAAAAAGAATTGAAAAACGGGTTCCGGTCACTTCCGCGATTGGCTCTAGAAAGGCGTAACTCCTTCTCTTTCAGCAAGTAAGATGCGGTTACAGAAGGGTGGTAGATGGAGTCTTGTCCAAAATAGATGGACGTCTCTACCTGTGTTCCGGATATTTTTGATTCTTTTTTTATCGAAAATGATTTTCCATTACAGCGGAATAATATTTTGTTGTTTTCCGGCCTGTGATAAGTAAAATGAGCTTGACGACCAAGTTTGGATTCTACATGGATTTTGGCTCCATCCATTTTTACGCCTCCAACCATGGTCACGCCGGGTGCTAAGTTCTTTAAGATATAATTTTCATCGTAAGATTGAAATTTGGGATAAGAAGCCCGCTCCTTCTTACTGACCTTATCCGTTAATGTGCCAAACATAGGCGTCGCCAACAAAAAAGGATAAGTAAATTTTACAGAATCTGCTCGATACAGGCCTTTTGCACAGTCGATTTTATAGTTGGACAAAGTTGCATAAACATCTTTTCCTAAGCCGGCCTTTTCCCAGCTCACTTGACCGCCATGCCCAATCCATTGCTTAGCTTTGATGTGATAATCTCCTTTTGTTTGGGCAATCGCCAAAGAATCCTTCCGGCGCAAAGCCAACAAATCAATATCATTAAAACTGACCCATAAATCGTTATTCCGATATTTAAAGCTATGAGTTCCACCGGCAACAGACCAAATCACTCCTCCTTTTCTTTTCGATTTAAATGATTTTTCCGCAAGGAAGGGTACCATAAACTTCAAAAAATTCTTAACGGTCTTTTCCGGTTTTTTGTCTTTCGCCAAAATTTCCTTGGCCACTCGATGCCATTCTGCTAACGCTGCGGGTTGGTTGGTGTCTTTTTTTAATGCCAAAATCATCCGGGTATAATTGACAAAATCAGGCTTGGCATTAAAGCGTCTGGATTTGAGCACATTGACAAAAGCAATAATACTATCCTGCTCTTCCGGCGTAAATAAGGTTGGGAACTCCGATTGAAACTGCTTTTTTAACTCTAAGACGTCCGGACTCTTGCTGGCTGCGAAAAAGTCTCCGAACTCGATAGCAAATTGAGCAGGCTCTGTCGCAAAAGACTTCTTGGCTTGCGCAAAAGAAGCCATGGAAAAAAACATAAGAAAAGCAAAAAATATAGCCGAACGATTCAGCTTTTTGTGCGTAAAAATAGCGTGCATACCCAGTTATTTAGTTCTAAAAACATCTGCTCGACTAAGCCATTTCGGCGGCATTCATCGGCGACTTTT
>JALVCY010000116.1 GCA_027009605.1 Saprospiraceae bacterium | reverse complement strand
AGAAAATAAATTATTTGCGACGTTGGATACGACGGTTCGTAAGATTGCTTGGCAAGGAGTGCCTTTTCTGATGGCCGATACGGTGGGATTTATACGTAAGTTGCCGCATCATTTGATTGAGAGTTTTAATACGACTTTGGATGAAGTCCGGGAAAGTGACATCTTACTCCATGTCGTTGACATCGCCCACCCCCAATATGAAGATCATATCAAAACGGTGAATAAAACCCTACTCGACTTAGGTGTAAAAGACAAGCCTACGATGTTGATTTTCAATAAGATAGACCTGTATCGCAAGCGATATTTCGATGACTTCCTAGACCAAACAACCCGAAAAGAACTGGAGACCGGTTTACTCGAAAATCTAAAGAATACCTATCAGTCTGAAGTGCTTTTTATCTCTGCCCAAGAAAAGGAAAATATCGACCTGCTGCGCGAAAGGTTAATCGAATTAGTCAAACAACAGTATGTGGTTCAATACCCGTATATGGCTAGGCGATGGTAAGGCACAGCATGGTTTGTGGAACTAATTTGGCCAAATCATACCGGTAGAGCCAAATTTATCTGGCTAAAAAAAACGTAACTATTTAGGTGCTCCTATTTTAGGGCAAAAAATAGGCATTTTTGTGTATGTTGAAGCTACAATTTTTGAAGCGTAGCAGGGCTACGTGAGAAAATTTTAGCAAAAACAGGCGCAAAAAGGGCATTTTTTGACCAAAATAGTGGGTATCTAAACAGTTACAAAAAAACAACGGCAAAGACTAAAACCAACTGTAAAGGCTAAAACCAAATCCGGCTCTCGGAGCGAGTTCATCCCTACATTCTCTAACCCAAGGCCGCATCCAAATCGGCAATCAAATCATCCACATTTTCTATTCCTACGCTTAGGCGAATAAGGGAGTCATGGAGTCCGGCTTTGATGCGTTCTTCTCTAGGAATGGACGCATGGGTCATCGAAGCCGGGTGACCGATGAGTGACTCTACGCCGCCCAGTGATTCCGCAAGGGCGAAAAGATGGGTTTTTTCCAAGATGGCATTGGCTGCTTCAAAAGTGTCTTCGTGCAAATCAAAAGATATCATCGCACCGAATAGGCGCATTTGCTTGGCAGCGATAGCGTGATTGGGGTGTGATTCAAATCCCGGCCAAAAGATATTTTTTATTTTGGGATGAGATTGCAAATGCTTGGCGATGATGGCGGCATTTTCGCAAGCTCGTTGGACACGAATATGGAGTGTTTTAATGCCCCGAATCGTCAAAAATGAATCCATCGGCCCCGGTACGGCACCCGTTGCATTCTGAATAAAGGACAGTTTGGCGGCTAACTCATCAGAATTGGTAATCAAAGCCCCCAAAACTACGTCAGAGTGGCCATTAATATACTTGGTGGCGGAGTGGAGTACAATATCTGCCCCTAGATCCAAGGGGTTTTGAAGGTAGGGAGAAGCAAACGTATTATCGACCACCGTCCAAATGCCTTTGGCTCTGGCGATTTTGCAGATGGCTTGGATGTCGATGATGTTTAAAGTTGGATTGGTGGGGGTTTCTATCCAAATGAGTTTTGTTTTTTCCGAAAGGAAAGGAATGATGGTCTCCGCCTGTGCCATAGAGATGAAAGTGGATTGAATCCCAAAATTTTCATAAACTTGTCGCATCTGGCGGTAAGAACCCCCATACAGGTCGTTGGTGGAGACAATCTCGTCACCGGGACGCAACAATTTCATAATCGCATCCATAGCGGCTAATCCGCTGGAAAAGGTGATGCCATATTTTCCGTTTTCCAGGGCGGCGATATTGGCTTCTAATACTTGGCGTGTGGGGTTTTGGGTGCGGGAATATTCAAAACCTTTATGGTCTCCGGGGGAGGCTTGGACGTAGGTCGAAGTTTGGAATATAGGCGTCATAATGGCACCTGTAGAAGGATCCGGCGTCACACCGGCATGTATGGCTTTAGTCTCGAATTTCATTTTTTCTTTTTTGGATACAGTCCGAAGAGCCGGGACACGGGTCTCAACGCAATCGGTGGGCAAAGCTAGTCAAAAGGACAAAAAAAAACAACTTCTCAAGGAGAAGTTGTTTTCTATTTTTTATCCATGTCTGAAAACAGACGCTAGAAATGGGATTAGTTCAAAGAATTAGTAAGATCCTTACTAGCTTTAAATTTAGCCTGTTTCTTTTCTGGGATTTGGATAGTCGCACCTGTCGCAGGATTCCGGCCTTGACGTGCTTTTCTCACATTTACAGAGAAATTACCGAAACCTAAAAGACGTACTTCTCCACCGGCCTGTAGTGTGTTAGAGATACCGTTCAACACTGCATTAACAGCATCTTGGGCTTGTGCTTTAGTGATTCCACTGGCATCAGCAACGTGGCTGATCAATTCTGATTTGTTCATTTCTTATAGTTAAGTTTACGAAATAAGAGTCGCAAAGATATGAGATTTATTTTATAATCCAAGGATTTGCCAATAAAACTTGTAAAAAAAAACAACTATTTGTTTCAATTTTTTAGTTTTTTCGAGGATTGGTCGCTTGTAAAACGTCAGCGGGCGGGTAAAATAACGGTGTAAAGGTGTAACGGTGTAACGGTATAACGGTATAACGGGTGTAACGGTGAGTCCGCTCCGAAAAGTCCACTCAGCCAGAAATTAAAGCACGGAACAAAATTTTATTTGGTTACCATACGGTTTCCTTTTTGGAAAGGGATGCCGATAGCTATCGGCAGTGGAAGGGTTTTCAAAGAGAAACCAAATAAAATTTTGTGGACTCAAGAACAAACCACTGCACTCGACTTTTCGGAGCAAACTCAACGGTATAACGGTGTAACGGGAAGGCAGGAAAGAGATCTTGCTCCTTGAACGCTGGAGGCTCTTGAACGTGCGAAGCACAAATTGAACGCCGAAGCCAAGAACAAACCACCAAGATTTCTTTTTACCACGAAAAACACGAAAAACACGAAAGCCCCCTTGAACGCTGAAGGCTCTTGAACGCCCGAAGGGCAAATTGAACGTGCGCAGCACAAATTGAACGTCCGAAGGACAAGTTGAACATCAACATGTTGATTATCAGAGTGTCAGTTGAATAGTTGACTGTTACAGCGAATTCTATTCTTCCTTAACCTTGATATAAGCACTACCTGACAGGGCGTAGTCCTCGGGGATATAGATGGTGCGTTCTACTGTTTCATAGCAGATTTCTCCGTTGACCCCGGCAATTTTCTTCTTTATTTTGTCACCTTCAGATAAGCTTAAGCTTTGGCTGGTACGATTTTCCAAAAGGTTGTATCGGCCTGCTTTGATGAGTCTCTCAAACATGGATTTGTTGCCATTATAAAAAGCGATATTGGATTCTACAAGGATATTGTCTCCCGGCCAAAACTCAATGTTTACACTATCCGCAATATTGATGTGGATTTGCTCGATGCTATCGAGGTCATAGGCTTCAAAAATAGAGCGCTCGATTTGAGCAATACCATAGGTTTGGAGAAAGAGAGAAAATACGGTGATGAAAAATAACTTAGTCATGTTGATGGTTTGGCTTGTTGGTTATTAGGGTAAAAAAACGGAAAAAATGGCAAAGTCGCACATATTTTGGCGGCATTAACAGTATATTTTACGTTAATGAAGGGCATCTTGAATACGGATGCAAGTTTGAAGAAGTTCTTTGAGCTCGTCCAACGGGAGCATATTGGCTCCGTCGGATAAGGCTTCAGCGGGATTGGGATGAGTCTCAATAAACAGTCCATCCGCTCCCGTGGCGATGGCTGCTTTCGCAATGGTACCAATTAATTTTGGGTTGCCCCCTGTTACTCCACTGTTTTGGTTGGGCTTTTGTAAGGCGTGGGTGCAGTCCATGACGACTTTGGCGCCCAAACTCTTCATCTCCGGAATATTGCGGTAGTCCACCACCAAATCTTGATAGCCAAACATGGAGCCCCTTTCGGTCAATAGAACTTGTTGATTGCCGGAATCGGTCACTTTTTTTAGAGCAAATTGCATGGCGCTTGCGCTCAAAAATTGACCTTTCTTGATGTTAACTATTTTTCCGGTTTTTGCGGCAGCGACCAATAAATCCGTTTGGCGGCATAAAAAAGCCGGGATTTGGAGCACGTCAACATACTCGGCGGCGATGGCGGCTTCTTCTGCCGTATGAATATCTGTGACTACGGGAATATCAAAAGTTTGACCGACTTTCGCCAAAATCTTAAGTGCCTTTTCGTCACCAATTCCGGTAAAGGAATCAAGTCTGGAGCGGTTAGCCTTTCGATAAGAGCCTTTAAAGATGTAGGGGATTTGGAGTTGGTCTGTTATTTTTACAATTTCTTCGGCTATATTCATGGCCATGGTTTCGCCTTCAATAGCGCAGGGGCCGGCGAGTAGAAAAAAATGCCGGGTATGGGTGTGTTTGATTTTGGGGATGTCTTGGATACTAAACATGCTGTTTTAATTTAGGGCAAAGATAAAAGATTCTTTGACAAATCCCGTGACAGACCGTTTTGATAATAAATCCTAATTAACAAAGTGACACCAAATATTTAAAGATTCTGCCATAAAAAAACAAAAAATCCGCTTTGGAAATGCTACTGTACAAACACAAGTCATAATGATAAAAATCAATGAGCTTACTCCGGAAAGTCGGGGTAGTGGTTTGTTCATCGCTTTAATTTCTGGCGGAGTGGACTTTTCGGAGCGGACTCATCAATATATAATCAGGTAGATTTTCATTGCTTTGCCGTTGGTTTTACTTTGCCGGACACAGGAAGCAAGCCTACAAGGGGCTTTAGCCCCATTGATTTGGTAGCAGCCAAATTTATTTGGCTGAAATAAGCTTGCTCTCCATCTCCCGAATGAATTCGGAAGTACCGGCGAGATTTAGTGCCACGCTTTGGGCTTGCTTTGCCGTTGGTTTTACATTACCGTTGGTT
>JALVCY010000115.1 GCA_027009605.1 Saprospiraceae bacterium | reverse complement strand
GCTTTCAGTTGAACAGTTGAACAAAATCTCCAAACAGAATAAGATTTGGTAGTTTTACATCAGACTACTTTAAGGAGTAAACTCAACACTAGAACAAAAAAAAAAAAAGAATGAAATATCTATTTGTCTGCCTCCTGATGGGGGCTTCCTTTTTTGCGCAAGCGCAGGCACCCACAATGAAACTGGGGCTGCTGAAGTACAATGGCGGGGGGGATTGGTACGCAAACCCCACTTCGCTAAAAAATCTATCCAATTTTTGTAATACGCAGATGGGGACGAGTTTTGACCCGGATTACGGGACTGTGGACGTGGGCAGTGCGGAGTTATTTGGTTATCCGATGGTGCATATTACGGGGCATGGAAATATTATTTTTTCGGATGCGGAAGCCGAAAACTTGAGAAATTATCTTATCGGTGGCGGCTTTTTGGAGATTTCAGACAACTATGGTTTGGACAAATTTATCCGTTTGGCCATGAAAAAGGTTTTTCCTGAGCTGGATTTCGTGGAGTTGCCCTTCGATCACCCGATTTATCATCAACAATTTCAATTTCCTAATGGATTGCCAAAGATTCATGAGCACGATGGCAAACCGGCGCAGGGATTTGGATTGATTTGGGAAGGCCGATTGGTTTGTTTTTATGATTATGAATGTGATTTGGGGGACGGCTGGGAAGATTGGGAAGTGCATAAAGATCCGGATGCGATACGGGAGCAAGCATTGAAGATGGGCGCCAATATTGTACGGTTTGCCTTCGAGAATTAAAATCAGCCCCAAAAAAGATTGACGATAATCATCTATAATTAACTGTTAATACACTAATTATAATTTGGAAAAAAGGCGGATGCTTGCTTACTTGCACTGTTATTCTGTTTTTTAGAGTTTTTTTTGTAGCTTTGCAGCTAGTTTTTTGCAATTATTGCTCAAAAAGTGCTCTATTAGGCAAAAACAAAAGGATAACCACTTCGCATGGATGCTTTGGTGGCAGCACCAAAATAGTTTGTGGGAAGGCGTTAACAAACTCAAACAACACACATTCTGCTCTTGAATTTAACCAAAACACAGTTACGTTATGACATCATCAACATTGAAGTGGTTTAAGAAAGAGACTTACAAAAAAATTAGAGAAGAGAGCATTCCTGATTTTGTTAAGCCGTATTCTGCTAGAACTTACCCTAATATTTTAGAGACAATTGGAGATACTCCTTTGGTTCGCTTGAATCGAATCTTTGCAGATGTTCCGGGTAATTTTTATGTAAAACTGGAGTCCGGAAATCCGGGTTCTACCAAAGATCGGATTGCTCACTTTATGATTGAGCAAGCGGAGAAGCGGGGCGATTTAAAGCCCGGGGGGACAATCATTGAAGCGACTTCCGGTAATACGGGATTTGGTTTGGCGATGGTCGCTGCCGTCAAGGGCTATCGTTGTGTATTTACCACCAAGGATAAGATTTCTCCTGAAAAATTGGCTGCATTACGGGCTTTGGGGGCTGAAGTGGAAGTGTGTCCAAGTAGTGTATCGTCTTCTGATCCACGGTCTTATTATGCGCGTGCCAAGCAATTGGCTAAGGAGATTCCCGGAGCTTATTATGTCAACCAAAACTTTAATAGAGACAATGCCAATGCGCATTATTACTCTACCGGCCCTGAAATTTGGCGTCAGACGCATGGCAATGTGACCTATTTTGTGGCTGCTTCGGGTACAGGGGGCACCATTTCGGGGACGGCCAGATATTTGAAAGAAGAAAATCCGGACATCAAGATTATAGGCGTAGATGCCAAGGGCTCTATCCTGAAAAAATATCATGAGACCGGTATTTATGATGAAAGTGAAGTCAAATCCTATCTTTTGGAAGGAGTGGGCAAGAATATTATTACCGGTAACACGGATTTTGATTTGATTGACGAGTTTGTCCAAGTAGATGACAAGGAGAGTGCGCACACGGTTCGAGAGATTGCCAATTTAGAAGGTATTTTGGTTGGATTTTCGACCGGAGCGGCCATCAGTGCCATCAAGCACATCAAGCACAAGTTTAATGCAAAAGACACCGTCGTTATTTTGTCCCCGGATCATGGCAATTTATATTTTTCCAAGATTTTCAACGACGAATGGATGAAAGAAAAAGGTTTAATGTAGGGGCGAACCTTGTGTTCGCCCGGTGTACACCCAGTGTACACCCAGTGTACGCCCAGTGTACACCCGGTGTACGCCCAGTGTACACCCGGTGTACACCCGGTGTACGCCCAGTGTACACCTAGTGTACACCCAGTGTACACCCAAAGCCCCCCCGAAGTCCCCCCAGCCATAAGCCCACCAAATAATCAGTAGCGGGGGAGGGGAAAGGATTTAGGGGCCGAGAATCCGAGAAAAAAAATAATTTTCTAACAGCAAATATCCAACAAGGTATTTGCAAAAAACGGCGGCAGAAGTCGTCCTAAATTAAAAACATACGAATGGATATTTTTGATAAGATGCAGGACATGGGGCCTTTAGGAAAATATGCAGATGATGCAGAAGGCTATTATGTCTATCCCAACTTGGAAGGGCCGATCGGCAATCGCATGATGTTTCGAGGCAAAGAAGTGGTGATGTGGAGTGTCAACGACTATCTTGGCCTAGCCAATCATCCGGAAGTCCGCAAAGTAGATGGCCAAGCCGCCAAAGATTGGGGGATGGCTTATCCCATGGGCTCGCGGTTGATGAGTGGGAATGCCAAGCAACACATGGATTTGGAGCAAGAATTGGCTGAATTTGTCCAGAAGGAAGCCGGTTTTTTGGTAAATTTTGGCTATCAAGGCATGGTGTCAGCGATTGATACTTTGGCCGGGCGGGACGATGTCATCGTTTATGATTCGGAGAGTCATGCTTGTATCTTGGATGGCATGCGCTTGCATCCGGGGCAGCGTTATGTATTCAAGCATAACGACATGGAAAGCTTGGAGAAAAATCTTGTTCGTGCCCAAAACTACCTGGTCAATAAGAAGAAGAAGGGGGGGATTTTGGTTATTTCCGAAGGGGTTTTTGGGATGCGTGGCGACCAAGGTCGATTGAAAGAGATTATTGCTCTTAAAAAGGACTATCCTTTCCGCTTATTGGTGGATGATGCCCATGGTTTTGGTACTTTAGGAGAAGGTGGGCGCGGCACCGGTGTCGAGCAAGGAGTACAAGACGGTATAGATGTTTATTTTGCTACTTTCGCAAAATCCATGGCCGGTATAGGCGCCTTTTTTGCGTCAGACAAGCGGACTATTCGTTACCTAAAATACAATATGCGTTCGCAAATTTATGCTAAATCCTTGCCCATGCCTATGGTGGTAGGAGCACAAAAGCGTTTGCAAATGCTGAAGACAATGCCCGAATTAAAAGACAATTTGTGGCGGAATGTCAATAATCTACAGAACGGCCTTAAAGAAAATGGGTTTGATATCGGCAACACCAATACCTGTGTGACGCCGGTGTATATGAAAGGCTCGGTCGAAGAAGCGACACAGTTGGTGTATGACTTGCGTGAAAATTATTCCATCTTTTGCTCGGTGGTGGTTTATCCGGTAGTTCCTAAAGGGATGATTATTTTGCGTTTGATTCCTACGGCCAACCATACTCAAGAAGATATTGATTTGACCTTGGAAGCCTTTAAAGGGGTCAGCGCCAAATTGAAGTCCGGAGCCTATAGACAAACAGAAAAAATCATTAAGGTGACGTAACTTGCCGGTAGCAGCCAAATTTATTTGGCCGTAAATGCCATTGTCCAAAATAGATTTGGAACGACCAAAAAAAAGAAAGCCCTGCATCCGCAGGGCTTTCTTTTTTATAGGTTAATTTTTAGGCAATCAATCTACTCCAGACCTTCCCAAGTAGATACATCATTCTTTTTAATTTGCAAGATTCCATAAAGAATGGCGACTCCTACCAGTCCACCGATGACTGATGAAACACCCATGCCGGCTTGAATGTTAAGGATAAGAGTGATGACACTAGTACCGAGAAATCCCCAAAAACCAATTTTCTTCCATTGAAATAGCAAAATCGCAAAGATCAAGTTAAGAATACCCAAAATCCCTAGGATGGTTGGATTGACATTTGGGATTTGAGCCAAGGATTCGTCCGGGATGTTCTCCATTAATTTATCCCAATAGAAAAGATATATCAAGGCTACTATTGCATTACCAATAATCATCAAAATCAGCCAAGTGGTGACGCAGCCATGTCTTTCTTTGGGATGCAACGTCGGTTGATTCATATCGTCAAGAATGTTGTTGTTCTCAAGCATAATTTAGTTTTTTTGGTGTAAAAAAGTAATCTATCGGTGATTCCCAAGCCCAAATAACGTCAGCCGGAATCCACCTTTCGCCACAAATATACTAAAACGATTGTTTTTTTTGAAAAAAAAGACATAGATTTTTAGGGATTACTCCCTATTCAATGCTTTTTAGATAAAAAAAAACACAGAACCGACCGTTGTTCTAAACCCACGACATCTCAACCACGAAGTCCGCAGGACTCAGAGAGCCGAAGGCGACCGTCTCAACTTCTTCAACTAGCGAAGCTTGCGAGCGAATCAACTTTCTCAACTAGCGAAGCGAATCAACTTCTTCAACTTCTTCAACTCTCTCAACTACCAGAATACCGAATACAGAATCCCGAATACCGAATGATGAAGTAAAATCCCGACAAAAACCCAAATCTTCTCAACCTGCGAAGCACTCAACCCGAAGTCCGCAGGACAAGTCTCAACCTAGAGAGCCGAAGGCGACCGTTCTCAACTTTCTCAACTTCTTCAACTAGCGAAGCTTGCGAGCGATTCAACTTCTTCAACTTTTTCAACTACCGGAATATCGAATGTAGAATCCCGAATGTCGAATAATGAAGTAAAAACCACGTAAAAACCCAAATCTTCTCAACCTGCGAAGCTCTCAACTACAAAG
>JALVCY010000114.1 GCA_027009605.1 Saprospiraceae bacterium | reverse complement strand
GTTTGGGTTTTTAGTTGAAGAAGTTGATTCGCTGCGCTAGTTGATTCGCTCGCAAGCTTCGCTAGTTGAAGAAGTTGAGACGTTTGTTTTTGGCTTCTTGGTTGAGCTTGTCCTTCGGACTTTGTGGTAGAGATTCGCTTTGGACGTGGATCGCTAAGCACGGAGCGCAGCGTAGTGATTGGTGAGCCAAACTGTTCCCCTGTATGCCATTGGCTCTGGATGAAATCTTCGCTAGTTGAAGAAGTTGAGACGGAGGAGATGCTCGCTATGGCTTGCTGATTGAGACCTGAATCATTGAGCC
Source organism: Saprospiraceae bacterium (assembly GCA_027009605.1). Taxonomy (GTDB): domain Bacteria; phylum Bacteroidota; class Bacteroidia; order Chitinophagales; family Saprospiraceae; genus HyVt-613. The sequence goes on along the minus strand of JALVCY010000114.1, from coordinate 4,628 downwards.
TTTGGGGTGGTGGTCATCAACAAACGATGAATTTGTCCGTGTCTGCCGGCTTTGTTCCTTTGGTAAATTTGGAAAACCCTAGGCATTGATTGGGCGGAAATATGTACTTTTGCGCTGTTCAATCAGATTAAGGTTAATGTATCAACCAAACCAAAATAGGATTATACTATGAAAAAACTTATTTCATTACTGAAGCGAATAGAGTTTTGGCTGGGGCTGATTTTTGTGTTGGGCTTGCTGACAATGAATTATCCACCTATAGATGCGCATACTTGGCGCCAGACATTGACTTTGATGATTGCCAAAAATCTATATGAACTGAGTCCAAATGTCTTTTATCCAACCTATAATATAGGAAATCACCCCGGTATTATCCCGACGGAATTTCCTTTGTATAATTTTATCACCTCCTTGTTTTATCGAGTATTTGGGTACAATGATTGGGCCGGTCGGCTCGTCAATTGGGTTGTGACCTTTTTGGGCTTTTACTATTTTTATAAGACGATATTGAAGTTTAATCCCCGCCGGGTGGCATATTTCTCTACTTTTTTCTTGATGGGTTCGGTGGTGTTGGTCTATGCGCGCAAGACGATGCCGGATACTTTTGCCTTGAGTTTGGTGTTGATAGGAGTCTATCATTCTTGGAGTTATTTGGAGTCGGGTCGGGGCAAAGACGGGTTTTGGGCCTTTCTGTTTATTTGTTTTGGATTGTTGAGTAAGATTGCTTTTTTGCCGGCGATGGCTTTTTTGGTGATTCCATTTTTTGATAAGACGCTTCCGCAAAAAGCAAAATATTATTTCTTTGGTTTGATGGCCTTGGCCGGCGGCGTGGTGGGTTGGTGGTATTTTTACTGGATGCCTTATTTGCAGGAGACTTATCACAATCAGTTGATTTGGCCGGTGTCTTTGGGTGAAGGCTGGGAGATATTTATCAAAACGTTGGAGCCACACCTTGAGCGATTCCGAGACAAGGCCTATAGAAATCATGTGAGTTTTTATTTGTTTTTGGCCGGTATTTTGGGGGCTTTCGCCAAAAGAAACTGGAAAATCATCTCTGTGTTCTTATTGTATAGTGTGGTGACCTTTATTTTTATCCTAAAAACAGGGGAAGTCTTTCATAAGCATGAGTACTATGTCATAGTGTATGTACCTATGATGGCGCTGGGGATTGGCTATTTCTTCGGGCAGATTCAACTTAAGCACCGGGAGAATTTGACCTTTGGTCTTTCCTTAGTGGTGGCATTGGTGTTGTTCTTTTTTCCCGCAAGGAGACTGTATCGGGATTGGACAAATACAGATGCAACTTATTACTTACCACTGGAATCTATTCTTGATGAGTTTGTTTCTAAAAAAGACTCTGTTATGGTGAATGGTGGTAATTTTGATCCGTCACTGATGTATTTTACGGGGCGCCACGGTTGGTCTTTTGAAAATCCAGTACTGCAAAGAGAGAAAGATATGCCCGTCTATAAAGAAAGGGGGCTGAAGGTGATTGTTGTGAATCGGCATCGGATGAAGGAGAAATTGCCTTATGAACTGTTGTTTGAGAGTGATGATTTTTTGATTTACCGGCCTTGATGGTTGAGGCGTTCGCCTTCGGCTCACTAGGTTGAGACTCGTCCCGATTACTATCGTGGATACGGACTTCGGGTTGAGAGCTTCGCAGGTTGAGATGATTTGGGTTTTTGATTGGGATTTTACTCATTATATGATATTTGGAATTCTGTTTGGGTTTTTAGTTGAAGAAGTTGATTCGCTGCGCTAGTTGATTCGCTCGCAAGCTTCGCTAGTTGAAGAAGTTGAGAACGTTTGTTTTTGGCTTCTTGGTTGAGCTTGTCCTTCGCACGTTCAATTTGTGCTTCGCACGTTCAATTTGCCCTTCGGGCGTTCAAATGCCTTCGGCGTTCAAGTAGTACGCTCTTGGCTGCCTAGCCGTTAAGTTCAAGTAGCAAGATCTCTTTCCTGCCTTCCCGCTACATCGTTATACCGTTATACCGCTATACCGTTATATCGCAACACCGTTACACCATGTGCCTAGAGCCACCAGCTTTTTGGCGCATTTATCCCCCAAAACAATAAAAAAGGAGGAAAAAACCGTTATATTGGTTTCCAGGCAGCGAAACTGTCAAAGATATCGTTTTAGAAACAACAAAATGGATTTAGCGATAAACATAGAAAACCAAGAACATCTTCTCATTGGGGCTGTAATAAGGCAAGAAGATTGGGCACAACGGAAATTATACGAGACCTATTACGGTCGTATGATGGCCGTTAGCCTGCGCTATGCCAATAACCCCGAAGATGCTTTGGATATTCTACAAGATGGTTTCGTAAAGGTGTTTCGTAATATCAAAAAGTATAAAAAGGGGACTTCTCTTTACAGTTGGATTCATCGCATTATCGTCAATACTTGCATCGACTATTACCGAAAAGAACAACGCCGGCAGACCCAGGATTTAGAAGAAGCTAAGCCTCATATCTCGTATGATGCCTCGGCGATGTCTAATTTGAGACAAGAAGAAATCTTGAAGGCCATGTCAGAGTTGACGGTGGCTTACCGGACGGTGTTTAATTTGTTTGTGATTGAAGGATATTCGCATCGGGAGATAGCCGATTTGTTGAATATTGCGGAGAGTACATCGCGATCCAATTTGTTGAAAGCTAGAACACAACTTAAAGAAATACTTCTAAAAAATGGATTTAAACGATAATCAAAGGGCACTCATCCTATCGTTTGGATTCAGGAAACACTAATTTTAATGGAAAACAACCAATTTGATAACGAAATAAAAAAGCTGCTCCAAGACATGGAAGTGCCCTTTCAGGAAGCGCATTGGGGAGGCTTGGCTAGTCGTTTGCACGAAATCGAAGAACCTAATACACCGAATGAAGTGACGGGCTTTGATCAGTCTATTTCTGACAAATTAACCGGCTTTGAAGTGGCTTTTAACGAAAGCAATTGGGTGGCACTCAGAAGCCGTCTAGTCGCCTATAATTATTTGAAAAAATGGATTCTGCAAACCAAAACCATCGAAGGACTCTTTATGCTTTTTATGGCCTTGGTGATGCTTAATACTAGTGATAATCAACCGGTTACGCCGGCGATGCCTAAGTTTGACGGGCCTATTGCAGAAGCTCCGACCGGCTCTCCTTCTCCTGTCCGGGATGTCCTTGCGGAAAAAAATATAAGACACAGTACGCCTACGACCAAGCAATTATCCGGTGTGCCCGTTGCCGGAAAAAGAAAAAATAATATTGCTATCCTTCCGGCTTTGACGACTTCATGGGTGTCGGCAAAAGACGAAAATATGGATGTTCGTTCTTCTTTTGCGCAAGCGAGCAGGGAGGTGTCACAGGAAGTGGCTGTGTCCAATCCTAGTGTCATGTATCTGACCTTGCTAAATGCACTGCCCAACCTAAATCCTGAGAAGTTAAATACAGCTCATTCTTTTAAGATGCCCAAAGTGGCTTATGGCCAAAAAGAGATACCGTCTATAGGGTTTGCGGTGTATGGTATTTTGAATGCGGATCGTATCATCACCGGTATGGATCCGGCAACAAAAATTAATGTTCCTGATTTGTGGTCACCCGGATATGGGGGCGGTGTGGAAGTCTCCAAAGATTTGGGGGCTTATAGCCTAGCTGTAGGCATTGAATATCAAGAAGTTAAGTATTTTCCGAAGCCGGTTGTTCGGGTCGTGGAAGGTAGCGTAGATATTGGTTATGTCGGAGCAGGTACATCGACTGTAGAGTTGGAGCGCTTGAATTTGCCGGTTACGGCCACTTATAAACTCATCTCTAGACCTAAACACCGACTCACTGCAGAACTAGGCCTGGTGGGCGGATGGGGCAAAGAATCATTTCAACAATCCACCTTTATCATGGGGCACAAGAATCAAGTGGATGAAAAAGTGCTGAGAAAGGAACTAGATGAGTATGGCGAGCAGCCTTCTGTCTATGTGACAACGCCTAATCAAGAGCCTATCTCACAAAGTCCTAAGTATCAACAGAAAAGCAAGTTTTTTGCTTCTGCTAGAGCCAGCCTTGGATATGAGTATCGCATAGATACGCAACATGCCCTCTTTGCGAAAGCTACTTATACGCATCAATTATCAAAAATTGGGGTCGGCCTGCCCAATGACCATCTGAACTCCGTTGGGCTTCATTTTGGGTCTCGAGTTTATCTTTGATTCTAGTTTGGTTATTTCGGTGTAGCGGTCTTTTGGTTTTTCGCTATCCAACTCTTAGGATATTTGCAAAACCACCAAATTTTATTCTGTTTGGAGATTTTGTTCAATCGTTCAACTGTTGAGTTTACTCCGAAAAGTCAATTTTTGTAGCTTCATTCTGTTCATCTCTTTAATTTCTGGCAACGTGGACTTTTCAGAGCAGACTCACCGCTATACCATTCATTGTCTTCGGCGTTTAATTTGCAAGAGCTTTTGGCTACTTAGCCGTTAGGGGGCTTTATGGCCTTGGTAGCAGCCAAATTTATTTGGCTGAAAAATCTTTGTTCCAAATAAATTTGGAACTACCAACTAACCCATAAAATATGGATTTATATTAGGGTTTGCCCGTGGCGCCATATTGCTTCGCTCCATGGCTACAACGGCAGTTGAAACAGCCGT
>JALVCY010000113.1 GCA_027009605.1 Saprospiraceae bacterium | reverse complement strand
TTCTTATAGTTTTCATCATCTATAACAAACTGGGCAACCACCTTCTTCTCTTTATTAGAAGTCTCCTCTTTATTAGTCTCTTGACAACTAAGAAAAAAAGAAAATCCAAGAAGTACAAGCCATATATGTGTATTTTTTTTTATCATTTCTGTTGTCTTATTTGGTAGTAATCTCTAATTTTCTGCGCCTTATTGGATGCTATCGAAGGTTTTGTACCAAATTAGCTTTATGAATAGCGCTTCGTATTCATCATCCAAAAACTTCGCACTAAAGGCGCTGGTCAATTTGATTAATTCTGCCTGTTTGGCTTTAATTACATCCTTACTCATTGGTTTGTTTTTTTAGTTACATTATGTTTTTTCGCTCAATTCCCCCATAATCAATTCAAGCGTTTCAGCCGATTTTAAATCGTCAATCTCGAAAATATGGAGTTGCTTATCCACGACAAAATACCTTGGGACACCAATTCTAGTCAATGGTTCTCTATTTTTTTCTCTGACAATCTCTGTGACCAATCTATTGAGTGGGTTCTCTACGGCTCCTTGTTTCATACGTATGTGCATACCCGCCCATTGCTCTTCTTTGACAAAGTTTTTCCACTTTTGGCGATTACTGTCTCTATCGGTTGACACCATAACTAATTGAAAATCAGGGTGATTAATCTTTTTTTCCAATTCATCCACATCGGGATGCTGTCGAATACAAGGACGACACCAAGTACCCCAAAAATCTAAAAACAATACTTTTCCTTTGACCTGACTAAAATCAATTAACGTACCATCTAGGCTTTCATAAGTATTTCCTTGCAAAAAGATAGGAGTGGTATCTAGGACAACTTCAGCTTTCTTGATGACCACCGCCTCCCTATTGGACTTTGGTAAATCGTTTTGCCCCCCCCCAAAAAGAGTTGCAAGAATTATTAATATTACAATTTTTTCATTCCACATATTTCATTTTTACCATTTTCCGAAAGGCTGCACATCAAAGCCAATAGTCCTTTCCCACATCTAACTTCACAAGCACCTGATTATCAGCCACTTGCCTAAACCTTTTATCCAATCTCCGGATAGGCTCTCCCACCGGCTCATCCGATAAATCAAAAGTGCCATAGTGCATTGGAATTAAAGTCTTCCCCCCTAAATCTTGAAAAACTTGCACGGCTTCTTCGGGTGTCATGTGCGCATCTTTCATCATAAATTGGGGGGCATAAGCCCCTATCGGCAAGATACAAATATCCATCTCCCCAAACTCCTGCCGAATCCCCCTAAACACCGAACTATAAGCCGAATCTCCTGCAAAAAATATCTTTTTATCGCCATGGATAATCAAAAAACTACCCCACAAAGTTTGGTTAAAATCAAAAATTCCACGTTTACACCAGTGATGAGTTGGAAGGAAAATAATTCGAATATCTTTATCAATTTTATATTCTTGATACCAACCCGCTTCTTGTTTTTTGATGCCTTTCAGCAAATCCGAATCAAAATGCCGGCCGGTCTCTAATGGCAATAATGCTTCCACATCGGGGTTTTGCTTCGCTATTACTTCCAAAGATTTCTTATCCAAATGATCCCGGTGATCGTGCGAAACCAACAGATAATCAATGGGTTGCAATTTTTCTAAAGAAAAAGGCAGCGGGCATTTTCGCTTGATAGTCGGAATATCAAAGAAAACGGGATCGGTCAACAAAGTCACGCCATTCACCACCAAAATAAAGGAGGCATGTCCTAGCCAGATGATTTTGTCCTTTTCGGTTGATAGCTCACCTTGCGGAAAAACAGATAGTTTAAAAGTATCTTGGGCTTTCTCTTTTTTTTGTGGATTACGTCCTAGTTTCCATTTCAAGACACTCCAAAGTGGTGGATAGACGGGTACGCCATCATTTGAAAATTGTCCATTTAATACGATATTCCCTTTCCAGCCTTCCTTAATAACCGGCAGTTCTTTGTTAAAAACGTAGGACAATCCCTTCTTCGACATAAAACCAGTGATTTTTTAATTAGCCCAAAACTAGCAAAAGGATAACAACTTACCTAATAATTTTCCTGTTTCTCATGTTTTTTCCCGCAGATTTTTGCAGATTCTTTTCCCGCAGATTTGCGCTGATTTACACCGCAGATTCCCGCAGATTTTACCCGCAGATATTCGCAGATTTATTTCTTTCTTGGCAACTCATCTCTCACTACTCATCTCTCACTACTCATCTCTCACTACTCATCTCTCACTACTCATCTCTCACTACTCATCTCTCATCTCTCACCACTCACTACTCATCTCTCACCACTCACCCCACACAACTAGCGAACAAAAGCAGCAGCCACTCCCCCATCCACATTAATTATATTCCCCGTGCTCTTGCGCAAATCAATCAAGAATGCCGCCACCGCCTTTGCGATATCTTCCGGTAAAATAATTTCATTGAGCAAGGTTCGTTTGGCGTAGTGCGCCGGCAAATCTTCTACTTTTATACCATAGGCTTTGGCTCTACCGGCCGCCCATTTGCCTTCCCAGATTTTGCTGCCGACGATGACCGCATCGGGATTGACCGAATTCACTCTGATTTTATCCGGCCCCAATTCTGCGGCCAGTAGGCGGGACATGTGCAATTGAGCCGCTTTGGCCGTGCCGTAGCCCACGTTATTAGGGCCGGCGACCAGGCCGTTTTTGCTGACAATATTGATGATGTCTCCTTCCGTTTTTTGTTTGCGGAGGATGCGGGCACCGTTTTGGGCTAGGAAGAGTTGGCCTTTGACTAGGATATTTTGGAGAAAATCCCAGTCTTTTTCGGTCGTATCTTCCAATTTTTGAGAGATGGCCACGCCCGCACTATGCACCACGATGTCCACGCCCCCAAATTCAAGACAAGCATAGTCAAAAGCCTTTTTTACGGAAGTCGCATCGGTCACATCTGCCACAAAGGTTCTGCACTGATCTTTTGTGAAATCGTTTGCGCTAATTTGCAGGTTTTTGGCATTAATATCGGATAAAACAACTACTGCCCCTTCATCCACCAGCCGCCTGGCCACAGCAAATCCGATGCCCCCACCGGCACCTGTGACGAGGGCGACCTTGCGGGAAAGTGATTTTTCTTTGGGTTGGCGTTGGAGTTTGGCTTCTTCTAAGAGCCAGTACTCGATGTCAAATGCCTCTTGCAAGGGCAAGGCCACATAGGTCGAAACCGCTTCAGCGCCCCGCATGACATTGATGGCATTTAGGTAAAACTCGGAGGCCACTCTGGCCGTCTGTTTGTTTTTTGCGAAAGTGAACATGCCCACGCCGGGATACAAAATTACCACCGGATTCGGGTCGCGCATGGCCGGTGAATTTTTCCGCTTATGCTTCTTGTAATAATGGGTGTAGTCCTTGCGATATTGGGCAAATTGTTTGGCGATTTTCTTCCTTGCGGAAATAGCATTTACGTCTTCATCCGGTTTTAGATCCAGGACTAACGGCTTGATTTTGGTTCGCAAGAAATGATCCGGACAGGACGTACCCATAGGAGCTAACTTGTTGATATCCTTACTGTTAGCAAATTCCAAGACCCGTGAATCGTCTGAAAAATGTCCCACCATCAACTGCTCACCGGAAGCCAAGCCCCGCAGGATGGGCGCTATTTGAGCGGCTTTTTCTTTTCGCTTTTTTGGCGCAAGCGATTGGATGACTTGCCCCCCGAAAGTAGGTCTTTTCTTCTTTTTTGTACGCAAGTACTTGGTGGCCTGATTGATGGTTTCGATACTATTTTTGTAACACTCATACGCCGTATCGCCCCAGGTAAAAACACCATGACCTTCCAAAATAATACCCTTGATGTGGGGATTTTCACGAAAGTGATTCGACAACATGATGCCCAACTCAAAACCCGGCCGCTGCCAAGGCAACCACCCCATTTTGTCTCCCCAAATTTCTTTGGTCAACTTTTTAGAGTTTTTGGAAGCGGCAATGGCAATGACATCATCCGGATGCAAGTGGTCAATGTGCGCAAACGGCAAAAACGCATGCAACGCCGTATCAATCGAAGGCGCTCGAGAATCCAAGTCAAAAATACAATGTTGGTACAAGGCCACCATCTCATCTTCATGCTCCAAACCCCGATAAATGGACTTCAGATGATTCAACCGTTCCATATATAAACCCGCTAAACCATTGCGTTTTAGGGTGCCCAAGTCGCCACCGGAGCCTTTGACGTACATAATTTCGGTCATTTTTTGGGTCAAAGGATCTTTCTTTTTGACCTTGCAACTGGTATTGCCCCCGCCAAAATTAGTGATTCGCAGGTCACTCCCGAGCAAATTGGAGCGATAGAGCAAAAGTTTTATTTGATCATTTTTGAAGGATTTAGTCTGTTTTTGATCCCACAAGTCCTTCAAATATAATGATTTAGCCGTAGCCATAAGCATGGATTTAGAAATTAGGTAAAGCCAAAGATAAAATCTTTTTTTTACTAAAAGTTAAAATTACACAAACGTTTGCGTAAAATACAAAAAAAATGTTATCTTTGCTTAACGTTAGGCGAAAGTCTAACCCATAAAGCGCAAGTGTTCAGGCCCAAAACCGCCCCCCGACTTGCCAATAATTCACGAAATAATTAAAGTCTTAGACGATGAAACAAGGGATGCTTCCAATACTTTTTGCCTTTTTTGTATTCTCCGGCTCTTTTGTCTTTGCACAGACCGGAAATATCCACGGATTTGTCAAAGAAGCGGAGACGGGGGATGCGATGATTGGGGCAAGTGTCTTTATCAAAGGCTCCAGTACCGGAACGGTGACAGATTTTAACGGGGAATACACATTAAGCGGTATCAAGGCCGGGGACATAGAAGTGGAGTTTAGTTATTTGGGCTTTTCGTCTATCACCCAACCGGTGACAGTCGAAGCCGGTTTCACCATCGAGCTCAATGTCTCCATGGAATACGAAGCCGTCAAACTCTTGG
>JALVCY010000112.1 GCA_027009605.1 Saprospiraceae bacterium | reverse complement strand
AACTTTTTCAACTAGCGAAGCGAATCAACTTTTTCAACTAGCGAAGCGAATCAACTTTTTCAACTAGCAAAGCGAATCAACTTCTTCAACTAAAAAACTAACAGAATGAAGAATGCAGATTAAAGATGTAAGAATGCAGAAGTCAAGAACAAACCACTATCGAAGCCAAAGACCAAAAGCGCCAAAGGCGCGCCCCAAAGACCAAAGACCCCAAAAAAATCCACCATCCACCCAAACAAAACATTCCTAAAAAAAATCCCGCCCAAACAGTTTTTTCTTCTAAATTTTGCCACAATAGAAAATTTTTATACCTTTGGGCGCATATTCAAGGGAGAGCCTGCTGAAAACTACCGTTCAATGGGCTAATAAATCCTAAGAGTTAATTCACAGACAGTCACATAAAAGTAATAAACCTTATGAAATTTGGTTTCGTAATTGACAACCGAAAGTGTATCGGTTGTCATGCCTGTACTACTGCCTGCAAGTCAGAGCACATGGTACCCGTAGGCGTTAATCGAACATACGTCAAGTATGTCGAAAAAGGAAAATTCCCCGACACAAGGCGACTTTTTTCCGTCATGAGATGCAATCATTGTACGAATGCGCCTTGCGTGACGATATGTCCGGTCGAAGCCTTATTTATTCGTCAGGATGGTATTGTGGATTTCAATAATAAGCGCTGTATTGGCTGTAAGTCGTGTATGCAGGCCTGCCCGTATGATGCCTTGTACATTGACCCCAATACCAGCACCGCTGCAAAATGTAACTATTGCGCCCACCGGATTGATGTGGGATTGGAGCCGGCTTGCGTCAATGTGTGCCCCGAACATGCCATCATCTCCGGGGATATGCACAATCCGAATTCCGAAATTGCCCAGCTACTTTCGCGCCAGCAAGTCACCGTCCGCAAACCCGAAAAAGGAACCAATCCCAATCTATTCTACATAGACGGCGATCAGGCTTCCTTGAATCCATTGATGACACCCAAGTCTGTCAATACGCTTTGGAGCAATCAAGCCCGCGGAGTCGGACACTTCGCCAAAAAGACCGAAAAATTGGCTTTTACAGGCGAAGATGTGGTGTTTGCGGCGATGGCCGGGACGGCGGTTCCTTCGGCAGATATTCAGCAAAACGGCCCGGACAAATCCATTGATGTCCTGATGAACGGAGCTACCCGTACTTACGACCAACCCGACAAAGGTATTCTTTGGGGCTGGGAAGTATCCGGTTATGTGGTGACTAAGGCGATTTCGGCGGGAGTGATTTTGGTGATGTTGATGGCCTATTTTACAGGATATGCCGAAGTGACTACCGCTAATATGTGGTGGGGTTATTTGGCTTCTTTATTTTTCTTGACAGCGACCGGTGCTTTGTTGGTCAAGGATTTGGATCAACCGACTCGTTTTTTGAATGTGTTGTTGCGGCCACAATGGAAATCTTGGTTGGTACGTGGCGGGTATTCCATTACGATATTTGGGGGATTGGTGAGTTTGGTGATGGCATCCAAGTATTTTGATTGGGGATTAGAGACTTACGTCAATGGCTTATTGGGTGTATTTGCGATTATTGTGGCGATTTACACGGCCTTTCTTTTTGCGCAAGCGAAGGGGCGGGATTTTTGGCAAAGCCCTTCTTTGGCGATACACATGTTATTGCATAGTGTGATGGCGGGGGCGGCGTTTTTTGCGATGATTTCCCTATTTGTAGAATCCGGCACTAATTGGCTGCCTTTCTTGCGAAATGTACTGATAGGCACTATCGTCTTAAATCTGTTTATCCTAGTCATAGAAATGGCGATAACGCATCCTACCGAAGCGGCCAAGGAGACGGTACAGATGATTTTGGGTGGCCGTTACCAAAATGCTTTTTGGGGTGGAGTCGTCCTTTTTGGCAACATCTTGCCTTTGGTCTTGCTGCTTTTTGCGCAAGCGGCTAATCCACTTCTAGCTATGACCGGATTGATTTTGATGATAGGCAGCTACCTTACGGAAAAAATTTGGGTAGAAGCGCCACAACGCATTGCGCTCACTTAATGGTACAGCCAAGGCATGCCTTGGCGCATATAACGGTAAAGCCAAGGCATGCCTTGGCTCAACGAAAAAAAAAACAAAAAAAATGGGACACAAAAAACCATCATTCATAGAAAAATTAGCGGAAGGAATAGGCATCATCCCCAACCTTCACAAAGACGAAGACGAAAACGTCGAGCGTTTGACGGCTCCCGGAGAGTTGACCAAATTCCCGCCGGGCAAAAAATGGCTGGAATGGTCGGAGTACGAAGCCAAAGAATGGCCCAAAAAGGTCAAAAAGACCTATTCGCTCGTGCCGACTACTTGCTTTAATTGCGAAAGCGCTTGTGGATTGACGGCCTATGTGGATAAAGAGACTTTTGAAATTAGAAAGCTGGAAGGAAACCCTTACCACCCGGGCTCTCGCGGACGCAACTGCGCCAAAGGACCGGCCACCATCAATCAAATCACCGACCCGGACAGAGTCTTATACCCGCAAAAAAGAGTTGGAAAACGGGGGAGCGGGCAATGGGAAAGAGTCACCTGGGATGAAGTACTGGACGACATCGCCGGCAAACTCCGAAAAGCCATCAAAGAACGGCGCAACAACGAAATTGCCTACCATGTCGGTCGCCCGGGGCATGAAGGTTTTATGGATTGGATATTGAAAGGTTGGGGGGTGGACGGACACAATAGCCATACGAATATTTGTTCGAGTGGAGCCCGTGCCGGCTATAATCTTTGGCACGGATACAATCGCCCGTCTCCGGATCATACGAATGCGAAATTTATCTTGTTGATTTCGGCGCATTTGGAGAGTGGGCACTATTTTAATCCACATGCTCAACGGATTATTGAAGCCAAAATGAAAGGATGTAAATTGGCGACCATGGATCCGAGATTGTCCAATACGGCGAGTATGTCGGATTACTGGATGCCTTCGTATCCGGGGACAGAAGCGGCGGTACTATTGGCGATGGCCAAAATTATCTTGGAAAAAGGCCTGTACAACCGGGAATACATGGAAAATTGGACCAATTGGCAAGCCTACATGGAAAAAATCCACCCCAATGCCCCACAAAACTTTGAGACCTTTATTGAAAAAGTCATTGAAGAATATGCCGAATTTACCCCCGAATATGCCGAAAAGGAAAGTGGCGTTACCGCCGAAATGATTAGAGAAATCGCCGTCAAAATCGGAGAAGCGGGTACGCAATTTGCTTGCCACAATTGGCGGAGCGCTGCGAGTGGGAATCTCGGTGGCTGGGCGGTTTCCAGATGCCTGCATTTCCTAAGTGTCATCACCGGTAGTGTGGGTACAAAAGGCGGCACGTCCCCTAATAGCTGGAACAAATGGAAGCCCAAAGTACCTTATACGCCACCTCCGGAGAAGTTTTGGAATGATGTCCATTTTCCGGATGAATATCCGTTGGCGATGTTTGAGATGAGTCAATTATTGCCGCACTTTTTGAAAGAAGGGCGGGGCAAATTAGATGTCTATTTTACACGGGTTTTTAATCCGATTTGGACGTATCCTGATGGTTTTACGTGGATGGAAGCCTTGTCTGATGAAAATATGATTGGGACACATATCGCCTTGACACCGACTTGGAGTGAGACGGCTTTTTATGCGGATTATGTCTTGCCGATGGGTTTGGCGGCGGAGCGTCATGATTTGAATTCTTATGCGACTCATGGCGGTGTTTGGCTGGCCTTCCGTCAACCGGTGGTGCGCGAAGCGATGCGGAGAGCCGGCAAAGAAGTGGAATATACCTACGAAGCCAATCCGGGAGAAGTCTGGGAAGAAGATGAATTTTGGATTGAATTGTCTTGGCGGATTGATCCGGACGGCAGTATGGGCATCCGAAAGTATTTTGAGTCCATGAAAAATCCGGGGCAAAAAATCACCATTGACGAATGGCATCAATATGTATTTGAACATGTACCCGGCCTTCCGGAAAAAGCCAAAGCAGAAGGCTTGACCGAACTGGAGTACATGAAAAAATATGGTGCTTTTGAAGTCGAAAAGTATTCCTATAAAAAGAATGAAAAGCTCCTTTCGGAAAAAGAATTGCAAGGGACGACTACCGATAAATATGGTACAATCTTTAAAGACGGTAAGTCCATTGGGGTCATGGTGAATGGCAAAGCCATGGTCGGATTTCCTACGCCTTCGCGCAAGCAGGAATTCTATTCCCAAACCATGGTGGATTGGAAGTGGCCTGAATATGCAATCCCCCGTTATTTGAAGAGCCATATCCACCAAGAGAAATTAGATCGGGAGAAAGGGGAATATGTCTTGGTTCCGACTTTTAGGTTGCCGACCTTGATACACTCCCGTTCGGGAAATGCCAAGTGGCTCTACGAAATCGCCAATCGGAATCCTGTTTGGATGCACCCCCAAGAAGCCAATAGATTCGGCTTAAAAACGGGAGATTTAATCAAATTGCACACAGATATTGGGTATTTTGTGGATAAAGTTTGGGTAACGGAAGGCATGAAACCCGGAGTCGTAGCTGTTTCGCACCACTTAGGCAGATGGCGTCGCCCCGAAGACAAAGTGGGCAATCGCTGGGCAACCAACACCGTCAAAATCGAAAATGATGGGAATGGCGGTTGGAAGATGTCCACGATTTCAGGCATTCGTCCGTTTGATAGCGGTGATGCGGATTCCAAGCGAATTTTCTGGTCAGATGGTGGTGTCCATCAAAATATCACCCATGCCGTACATCCGGATCCGATTAGCGGAATGCACTGTTGGCATCAACGAGTGCGCTTGGAAAATGTAGGCCCCAATGACAAATACGGAGATATTTTTGTGGACACGAATAAGTCAATGGAGAATTTCAGAGAATGGTTGAAAATGACTCGACCTGCCCCCGGGCCTAATGGAGAAAGAAGACCTTTGTGGTTTGCCAGACCATTTA
>JALVCY010000111.1 GCA_027009605.1 Saprospiraceae bacterium | reverse complement strand
ATGGAGAAGTTGGAATAGTCCATATTATCGTTCTTGCCACAAAACCCCAAAATATTTAAAGACTTTTTTCATGAAATCCCCAAAAATCCCCGTAGGAGTTTCACAAGGAAGCCCCCTACGGCCTTTAAATATTTTGGGGAGCGAGTTCCTAGAAAGAGAAAATTCCTTTGAAAAAAAGCTAGTACCCACCCGTTAAAGCGTTAAACCGTTAAACCGTTACACCGTTACACCGTTACACCGCTACACCGTCTTTTGTTGACATTGCACAATGCCTAACCGTCAAGTCTCCAACCGAGTACTTCCAAATTTTAACTAAATCATGACGAAAAAAACTTAGTGTACCGAAATTAAACAATTAACACAAAAAGGAGTTTTCATTCAACCAGTTACATTAAATCATACAAAACCATGGCACGCCCGGGTAAAAAAAGCAATGAACCTACTCCAAAGCTATCTTGGAATGACTTCAAAAAGAGTGTTTATATCTTTAAGTTTATCAAGCCATACAAATGGCATTTTATCTTAGGGATGGTACTCCTGAGCGTATCGAGTCTGGTATTTATGGCCTTTCCCGGGGCGGCCGGAGAGATGGCCAATGTCGCCAATAAACAACCCAAATACCCCCAACTCAACCTAAAAGTACTTGATTTTGCTTGGATTTTCGCGGCGATTGTAATCATACAAGGTCTTTTTTCCTACATCAAGACCATTTTATTTGCACGGGTAAGCGAAAAAGGGATGGCGGATGTCAGACGAGCCGTTTTTCGGAAGATGATCCGTCAAGACATGACTTATTTTGAGCAATTTCGGGTGGGCGAATTAACCAGCCGATTGACCGCCGATATTGAGAAATTACAAGCTGCCTTTTCGGTGACATTGGGGGAATTTTTGCGTCAGATAGTTATCTTATTCTCGGGGGTAGCGATTTTGGTTTATTTTGACCCTAAGTTATCCTTAATCATGTTGATGACTTTTCCGGTGATAGTGGTATTGGCCATGGTATTTGGATCAAAAATCCGCAAATTGAGCCGTGCACGCCAAGAAAAAATAGCCACCGCCAATACAATTGTGGATGAAGTTTTTCAAGCCTTTACCACTGTCAAAGCTTACGCCAACGAATGGTACGAAGAAACCCGCTACGCCAAATCCTTACAAGAAATCGTAAAAATCTCGCTTCGATTTGCCCATTTTAAAGGTTTGTTTTTCATTTTTATGACGGTATTCTTGTTTGGCGGCATATTCTTTGTTTTGATACAAGGGGCTTTGTTGGTGGATTCCGGGGAGATGCAAGTGGGGGATTTATTTTCTTTTATTATTTATACCGGGATTATTGGATCGGCGATTGCCGGACTGGGCAGTTTGTACACGGAGATTGCCGGAGCCGTTGGAGCGACCGAACGTATATCCGAAATCCTTCAAAGAGATACTGAAATTGCCGAAGCCCCGCCCACCGAAGCAGAGAAAATACGCTTCAAAGGCTCCATCGAGTGGCAAAATGTTCACTTTCGCTACCCCAAACGCCCGGAAATGGAAGTACTCAAAGGTATTTCCATCCAAGTACAGCCGGGCGAAAAAATCGCTCTGGCCGGCCAAAGTGGTTCGGGCAAATCCACGATTATGAGTTTGTTGCTCCGCTTCTATGAGCCGGAATCCGGACAAATCCTAGTCGATGGAAAAGATGCCAGCCAATATAATCTGACCGCTTACCGCCAAAATTTTGCCATTGTCCCCCAAGATGTTGTCCTTTTTGGCGGAAGCATCCAAGAAAATATCGCCTACGGACTACCCCACGCCGATAAAGCCCAAATCGTCGAAGCAGCCAAACAAGCGAATGCTTGGGATTTTATCAATGAATTTCCGGATGGATTGGATACGATTGTGGGTGACCGGGGCACCAGATTATCCGGCGGCCAACGTCAACGCATTGCTATCGCCCGCGCCATCCTAAAAGATCCGGCTATTCTGCTCCTGGATGAAGCGACTTCTTCGCTAGATGCAGAGTCCGAACGGGTCGTCCAAGAAGCGCTTGACCGCCTTATGGAAAATCGTACGTCCATCATCATCGCACACCGCCTGGCAACAATCAAAAACGTGGACAAAATCTATGTGATTGAGTCCGGAAATGTTGTAGAATCAGGTACCCATACGGAGCTTGCGCAAAAAGAAGGGGGTACTTATAATGCTTTGGCTAAATTGCAGTTTGGTTGAGGTTGGGCTTTGGGCTTTGGACTTTGGTGGGTATTTGTTTGGGTTTTTACTTCATTATTCGACATTCGGGATTCTACATTCGATATTCTGCTAGTTGAGAAAGTTGAAGAAGTTGATTCGCTCGCAAGCTTCGCTAGTTGATTCGCTGCGCTAGTTGATTCACTTGTCCTTCGGACTTCGTTAGTTGATTCGCTTCGCTAGTTGAAGAAGTTGAGACGTTCGCCTTCGGCTCTCTTGGTTGAGAACTCGTCCCGATTACTATCGTGGATTTGGACTTCGTGGTTGAGTGCTTCGCAGGTTGAGATGATTTGGGCTTTAGTTGGGGTTTTTACTTCATTATTCGACATTCGGCGTTCTACATTCGATATTCTGCTAGTTGAGAGAGTTGAAAAAGTTGATTCGCTTTGCTAGTTGAGAAAGTTGAGACGTTCGCCTTCGGCTCTCTAAGTTGAGAACTCGTCCCGATTACTATCGTGGATTTGGACTTCGTGGTTGAGAGCTTCGCAGGTTGAGATGAGTAGTGAGAGATGAGTAGTGAGAGATGAGTAGAGCGGAAAAGAATCAGCGAAAATCAGCGGGAAAGAAAATCTGCGCACATCTGCGGGATTCAAATCTGCGCACATCTGCGGGGCTAAATCTGCGAAAAAAGCAAATCAACCGAAAAAACTACGAGTAAGAAATCTAAGAAAAAGAACTATATTTATAGTCAACTCGTTACAGTGAACAAATATTTCCTAAAAAAAGACAACCAACATGAGCCGAATTATCTCTTTTCTTATTGCCATCACCTACTCTGTTTACATTTTTGCGCAAGCCGGCTGCACGGATCCGCAAGCCAATAATTATGATGACAACGCTACCATTAATGACGGCTCTTGCACCTACAATCCCACGGAATATGTGCCCCCATTCCGTACCACGTTGGCTGATGAGTTGGAAGAAATATCGGCTATGTTTCGCTATAATAATAGGATTTTCGGGCTGGCAGATTCCGGGAATCCTAATGCTATCTATGAGTTGGACACCATTACAGGCCAAGTTATCCAAGAATATGAACTCCTCGGAACGGAAAATGAAGATTGGGAATCCATGACGTTTGATGGAGAATACGTTTATGTGGGAGACACAGGCAATAATAAGCACGGAAATCGAACCAATTTAGTGATTTATAAGTTTCCGGCAAGTGATTTGGAGCAGACCGAAGACATTCCAAGTAATCATATTGAGCGGCTGTATTACAGCTATGAAGACCAGACAGATTTCACTGAATTACCCAAAAACAAGACTCGCTATGACTGCGAATCCATAATTACGATGGGTGACTCGCTCTATTTATTTTCTAAGGATTGGAAGCAATTCACCACCCGGTATTACACAATTCCAAAGGGACCCGGTGGGCATTATTCGGCGATTTTACACGATTCATTATTTGTCGAGGGCATCGTAACAGATGCGGCGGTATTGGGAGATAGCGTGGTGGTTTTATTGGGTACATCCCTTACGGGAAAAGGATTTTTGGAATTATTATGGGATTTTCCGGGACATCAAATATTGGCGGGTAATAAGCGACAAATCCTACTCAACCAACCCCAACTGGGCCAACCGGAATCCATCATTTTGACAGAAAACTTAAGCGGGTTTATCGGCACGGAATCCTTTAAAATCGGTGGAAACGAAAAGAAACAAGCGCTCTTCTCCTACTCCATCCATCCTTGGCTACAAAACCAAATGGTGAATATCCAAAACCTGCTTGCGCAAAACAAAACGCTTGAGCTATTCCCCAATCCGGTCTCCGGTAATTCCATCTCCATTAAACTACCAAAATCCATAACGGATACAAATATCCAATACATCTGGGTGGACTCCCGGGGAAGCCTAGTGGAACAAAAACAGATACACCGGTTATCCGATGATACCTCCGTAAAATGTTCCATTCCGGTAGGAATAGGTACAGATACCGGCTATTTGCTCATGCAAATGGGCGGGCAATGGTTTGTGGGTGTGGTGGTATTCTCGAAGCATTGAAGGGTCATTGTCTTTGGAGTTCAATTTGTCCATTAGACGTTCAAGAGCCTTCGGTGCAGAAGCCTTTGGCGTTTGTGCGCCAAGCCATTATGCCCTCATACCGGCAACCTATCCATTATACATAAAGTAAATCAACAGGATAATGAGCAAGGTAATGATTCCAGTCACCAGAAAAAACTTCTTGCTGGCCTTGTGATCAAGCTCTTTGATTTTTTCCTTTTTTTTCTTTCTTGCCTTTACCATCACTTATTTGTTTTTGGTGAAAATGAATGCTTAATTTTCGGTCTAAAGTTAAGCTATTTTTAGAGAAGTACAATATTTTTGATTAATTTTTTTTTGCACAATGGTAATTATCTCTTGGCGGGTGGCTTATTATGGTTGTCTTTGGGTAATTTTTAAAAGAGTACCAAGGAAGGTGTCATGATGGTAAAAATTTCACGGAAGAGCATTGTTATTTTTTCTATCTAAAAAAGATGTAGTTTCTTTGTACCACAGACTATCAAAATACAGAGAAAATGCCCATCGCAAACCCCCACGACCGGTTTTTCAAAACCACTTTTTCCGACAAGGAAGTGGCTGCCGGTTTTATTAGAGAATTCCTTCCCGAAGAAATCACCGGCGAATTAGACTTGGATTCCATAGAATTGGAAGGCAACACCTACATTGACAAAAATTTGGATGAACACGTCTCCGACCTGGTTTATCGCTGTAAATT
>JALVCY010000110.1 GCA_027009605.1 Saprospiraceae bacterium | reverse complement strand
CAATTTGTTCAACTTGCCCTTCGGGCGTTCAAGTGCCTTCGGCGTTCAATTTGCCCTTCGGGCGTTCAATGTCCTTCGGACGTTCAAGGGGAAAGAGCTCTTGGCTGCCTACCCGTTATACCGTTATACTGTTGAGCTTGCTCCGAAAAGTCGGGTGTAGTGGTTTGTTCTGGTGTCCACAAAATTTTATTTGGTTTCTTTATGAAAACCCTTCCACAGGTTTCCCTTTTGTAAAAGGAAACCGTATGGTAACCAAATAAAATTTTGTTCATTCCTTCGAGTTTTAATAATAGGTACTTTTCGGAGTGAACTCACCGTTACACCGTTACACCGTTACACCGTTAATTTCCTGCCTACCTTTCACCTTTCACCCTTTCCCTTTGACCTTTAACGGATCTCTTGGCCGCCTTCCCGTTACACCGTTACACCGTTACACCGTTATACATTGGTATGTGTTAAAAACATTTTGCCATAAAATATTTTTATTTTTTTGGCGTAAGATGTTTGTTGGATTGGAAAATTGTATTACCTTTGTTCCATAGCTACTGATTAAAATAATAAGGATAATTTATGTTTTTACTTGATTCTATATCGTCTATTGGCTTAAGCTCTAGACCATTCGCCATTCGCCATTCGCCATTCGCCATTCGCCATTCGCCATTCGCCATTCGAGCCATTTCTTTCGGTTGGGCAATCGCTTCGCTATGTGGGCTTAGCAATTCAAGCTTTTTGCGTAAGCAATCATCACTTCTGTAACACTAAAATAAACAGATGGTGAGCTTGAAAGGATTTCCATTTTATAAACAATTGGATGCTATGGACTGTGGTCCGACGGCCTTGCAGATGGTGTCCAAATACTATGGCAAGTATTATCCTTTGCCGTTTTTACGGGAAATAAGCTATATAGATAGAGAAGGCGTTAGCTTGAAAGGAATATCTGAAGCGGCGGATCGGATTGGTTTGCGAACGCTTGCGGTAAAAATTCCATTTTCCAACAAAAGCGATGAACCTTCTTTGATGCAAGCCCCATTGCCGGCTATTGTGCATTGGAATGGGAATCATTTTGTTGTCGTTTATAAGCTGAATAAGAAATTTGTTTGGATTGCAGACCCGGGAAGCGGAAAGTACAAATTGACCGTAGAACAGTTTAAAAAATCATGGATTGCCACTGATAATGAAGGGATTGCACTGCTTTTGGAGCCAAGCGTGACCTTTGGGCAGGCTGATGATTCGGAGCAAACCATTTCTGGGTTTGGCTTTTTAAAGCATTATTTTAAGCCACATCGCCGATTGATTGGGCAATTGGTTTTGGGACTAATATTGGCATCCATTTTTCAATTGATTTTTCCTTTTTTGACGCAATCTTTGGTGGATATTGGGATTGATACCCAAAATTTGCACTTTATATACTTGATATTGATTGCTCAATTGATGTTATTTTTTAGTCAAACGGTTGTTCAGTTTATCCAAAGTTGGATTTTGTTGCACGTCAGTGTGCGGGTTAATGTGTCGTTGATTTCTGATTTTTTGGCTAAGCTGATGCGCTTGCCTATTGGATTTTTTGATTCCAAAAATATTGGGGATTTAATGCAGCGAATCAATGATCATCGCCGAATAGAATCCTTTTTGACGCAATCCACTTTGAGTACTTTGTTTTCCTTGGTCAATATTCTGGTTTTTGGTTTTGTGCTGTCGATGTATTCTGTACAGATTTTCTTGATTTTTTTGGTGTCGGCTATTTTGTATGTTGGGTGGATTTTTATTTTCCTGAAAAGGAGAAAAGAAGTGGACTATGAATCTTTTCAGAGAATGTCCGATAATCAAGATTCCTTGGTAGAAATCATTCAAGGAATGGCTGAAATTAAAATTCAGGGAAGTCAACAAAAACGGCGTTGGCAATGGGCGGATATTCAGGCCAAACTGTTTAGAGCACAAATAAAATCTTTGGCGATTTCTCAATATCAAGATGCGGGGGCGTTATTTATTAGCCGTTTGAAGGATATTTTAATCACATTTATAGCCGCAACTTCCGTTTTGAATGGAAGTATGACATTGGGTATGATGCTCGCTGTTCAATTTATCATAGGTCAACTCAATGGACCATTGCAGCAATTGGTGGCATTTGTGCGTTCGGCGCAAGACGCAAAAATTAGCTTGGAAAGATTGGGAGAAGTGCATAATCGGTCAGACGAAGAAGCTAGCCAAGATTTGAAATCAGCTATTATTCCGAAAGGAGACATTGTTTTTGACAAAGTATCTTTTCAATATTCGCCCATATCCGAAATGGTACTGAAAGACATTAATATCACGATTCCAAGGGGCAAAGTAACCGCCATTGTGGGGATGAGTGGCAGTGGAAAAACCACTTTGCTTAAGTTGTTGCTGGGTTTTTATCAACCGACACAGGGCAATATCCAAATTGGTGATGCACCATTGAGTAGTATTTATATGCAGGCATGGCGAGACCGGTGTGGGGTGGTGCTTCAAGAAAGCTATGTGTTTTCCGATTCGATTGCAAATAATATTGCAGAAAGCGATGATACAGTCAATACAACCAAACTAGCAAAAGCAGCTAAAATGGCCAATATTATGCCTTTTGTGGAGACCTTGCCACTGGGTTTTAGGACAAAAATAGGTGCCAAAGGAAATGGCATCAGCCAAGGTCAAAAACAACGATTGTTGATAGCAAGAGCAATATATAAAGATCCGGAATTTATCTTTTTGGATGAAGCCACGAATTCGCTAGATGCCAATAACGAAAAAATAATCATGAACAATCTCAACGAATTTTTTAAAGATCGAACCGTTATTGTGGTGGCACATCGGTTGAGTACGGTAAAGAATGCGGATCAAATTATTGTGTTAGGTGAAGGAGAAGTCGTGGAAACCGGTAATCATGAAAGTTTGGTGGCGGCAAAAGGTGCGTACTACACTTTGGTGAAGAATCAGCTGGAGTTGGGAAGCTAATGTATCGGCGACTTTAGTCGCCTAGATGGA
>JALVCY010000109.1 GCA_027009605.1 Saprospiraceae bacterium | reverse complement strand
ATAGTTGGTGAATTTAATTCGCCTAGATTTTTTGTACATATTTTTAAAGCAAGGCGACTGAAGTCGCCGCTACAGAAAAATTATGCCAAATAAAGAAATAGACATTCAGGGAATCTCTTCTCAACCGGAAGAGATTCAAGACATTATCGGAAATCCACCCGGTTGGATGTTGCGCTCGGGGATTGGGGTGGTGTTTTTTGTGGTGATGACAGGATTGTTTTTGACCGGATGGATTTCGTATCCTGACACGATTCAGGCGAATATTGAGTTGACCAGTGAGACGCCGCCTATTGATGTTTTGGCTGTTGCCAATGGACAGATTGATTCTATTTTTGTAATAGATGGACAAGCCGTTAAAAGTGGTCAGCCACTAATTTATATTAAAAATGGAGCGAATCCAAATGATATCGCCACTGTAGAAAATTTTATGAAATCCTTTTCAGAAAAAGAAGGCGATTATTCTACATTGTCATTTCCGGAAGGGCTGGAAACCGGAAAGCTAAACGGTGTAATTGGTCGTTTTGCACTGAAATTCAAGCAGTTACAAGATTTGTCGCAAGACCCGTCTCCCTTGCGGAAAATAGCATCTTTAAAAAAGGAGATGGCCAAAATAAAGGCATTGAATCAAGTCTTGCATCAAGAAAATGCTATTTTTTATCAAGAAGTGCAGCTGCAGGAAAAGAATTATCAACGCAATATAACGCTGCACAAAGCAGGAGTTATAAGTGATGCAGATAAAGAAAAAATGGAAGCTACTCTATTGCAATACCGACGTCAATACGAAAGTAGAAAAAGTAATATTATCCAAAATAAAATTAAGGCAGAGCAATTGGCCGCCCAAGTGATTGAGCAAAAGATGCAACGGGATTTGCAATTGCAGAATTATCTAACGGAATTGAGAGAATTGCAAGCTGATGTAGTGAATGCCATCCATGATTGGCGGCTGAGTTATTATGTAATTGCCCCACTAGACGGGACGGTCTCCCTTTCGGGAAATATGACCCAAAATGATTTTATTAAATCCGGCCAATTAGTGGCAGGAATAATTCCAAATGGTGGCAATAAACACATTTTGGCTAGGGGATATGTACCCGTGTCGGGCATGGGCAAGATCGATGCAAAAAATAGAGCCATCATTCGATTAGCGGCTTATCCGTATAAGGAATTTGGGACGATGGAGACGCATATTGAGCACATTGCGCTCTTGCCGATAGATGATAAGCAAAAAGGTGAATTTTATGAGTTTGAGTTGTCGCTGCCGGATACTTTGGTCACTAATTTTGGCAAAACCATCGCTTATCAACCCAAAATGACAGGTACAGCCATCTTGATTACCAAGGATCGAAGCCTTGCGGAAAGGATATTTGAGCAGTTTTTAAATTTAACTAAAAACCTTTGAACGTTCACAAGAGCCCTATGAGCGGCCGAAGGTCAAATTGAACCTGTTTGCTGCAGGCAGGCGATGCGCTAGCAGCCATTGAACAAAAAGACAAAAAAAATAAGCAAAAACCCAAAAAAATGACTATATTTGAGAAATTAAACTTGCTAGAAAGAGTACACAGCCTAATTAATCGAAAAGCGACCGGCAGTCCGGAGCAGCTTGCGCAAAAGATTGGATATTCCAAAAGGCAGACATTGCGCTTGGTGGCTGATTTAAAAGCCTTGGGAATGCCCATACGTTATGATCGAGAGCGATACACATACTATTATGAAGAAAAAGTGGCCTTCAAAATCCAAGTTTTGATAGAAACCGAAGATGAGAAAAATATAAAAGGTGGAAAAAATTCCATTTTTCTTCCGCCAACGCCATTTTTTGGCATCGAGCAAGAATACCTTTGTGACTGAAAACGTTTTCAAAGGGAATTCTCCGAACCCTTGGAATGAGGAGGTGAAAGTAAAAATACTAATTATGGAATTTGAAAGTCTAAAAAAAAAGAAATTCAAC
>JALVCY010000108.1 GCA_027009605.1 Saprospiraceae bacterium | reverse complement strand
TTTTTGTTATTTGGGGGGGGCAAAGGCAAATCGCCCTTGCCGGCGTCGGGAAGAGACTTATTAGTGTCCGTACATTTTCAGGATTCCATCCTTTCTGGCTTGGGCTACTTTTTCATAAAAGGATTGATAGCGTCCGGCATGACCGGAGACCATGGCGATTTGCATATTGTGCTGCTCTAGGTTTGCTTCTGCGAAATTGGCTACTTGGGCAGTGGCTTTCTCCGCCGAACCGGAAAAAAAGTCAGAAGTAAAAAGTAGCCCAAACAAGAGTAAGAAAGAAGCCGCTATCGCCAACAAAGGGAATAATCGCAAAGATTTTTTCTTTGGTGGTGCTTGATCTAGCTTCTCTTCTAATTTGTCCCAAACGCTCGAAGAAGGCATCTGAGAGATGCTTTCCGCTTTTTTTCTAAATTTTGCCTTATTAGTTTCCATTTTTTCTGTTTTTTCTTGTGATATTGGGGCGTCTCCGAGAGCTACGACCGACCATAACCGATATTTTCCAAGATGCTTTTGAGTCGTTTTTTGGCCAAAATCAGTTGGGATTTGGATGTATTAATACTAATGCCTAGTTTTTCTGCAATCTCCCGATGTTTGTACCCTTCTACGACAAAAAGGTTAAAGACCGTCCGATAACCGTCAGGCAATTGATCCAAAATAGCCAAGATGTCATCCGCCTGCATCCGATCCAAAACATCCCAATCATCCGCCGCTTCATGAATCGGCAATTCATCTACAAAGTCCATTTTTTGCTTGCGCAAATACATTAAGGCTTCGTTGACTGAGATTTTGCGTATCCACCCTTCAAAGCTCCCGTTGCCGGAATACTTATCCAAACGAGTCAAGACCTTATACATGGCTTGCACCAAAACATCTTCTGCGGCGTCCAAATCCTTCACATATCGACGACAAACCCCCAACATTTTGGGGGCAAACCGATGATACAACTCCTTTTGAGCTATCCGGTCTCCTGTTTTGCACCGCCTTATGAGATCTTTTTCCTGCATACACTTGGTTGTTGGCACCAAAATGGTCTTTGCCCCAAAGATACTATAAAGATGCAAGATTCTTGAAAAATGGTGGGCTGGTGCTTAAAAAGGTGAAGGGTAGGCAGCCAAGAGAGCATCCCCCTTGAACGCCGAAGGCAAATAACGGTATAGCGGTGTAACGGTATAGCGGTGTAACGGTATAGCGGTGTAACGGTATAACGGGAAGCAAGGAAAGAAATCTTGCTACTTGAACTTAACGGCTAGGCAGCCAAGAGAGCGTCCCCATTGAACGCCGAAGGCAAATAACGGTATAGCGGTGTAACGGTATAACGGGAAGCAAGGAAAGAAATCTTGCTACTTGAACTTAACGGCTAGGCAGCCAAGAGCGTACTACTTGAACGCCGAAGGCAATTGAACGTGCGAAGCACAATTGAACGTCCGAAGGACAAATTGAACGCCAACATGTTGATTATCAGTGTTTCAGTTAAACAGTGAATCCGGTCAGAAAGTAATCACCACAGAACTTGTATTTTCCGCAAGTACAACTCCATACCCACCAATCACATTGGTTTCTGTGATAAATGGCTCTGAATACCCCAATTGTTCACCTGTATTTATTTTTAGCATAGACTCATATTGACCATCTATCATCGAAATGGTGTAAACTATTTTATGCAAATTCACAAAGGCGACATCCTGACTCCAATCTCGTGTCTCCTTCTCAAACTGAATTGAAATTCTCGGATTTACTGAAGCCAAACACTTGGTCGGGTAAAAATAAATGGGCGTCGTTAGGTGAGTGGGACAATCGCCTTCATCGGGAATGAAATCGGAATAAATCTGCCTTTCAATACCTAAAGAATCATACCCCTTGATGGTCACCAAAAGCAGGTCTTCGCTCGGCTTATCAAAACTATAGGACACTAAGCCTAATTTGTCAGAAATAGACTCGTAAGTCCCGGTCATTCCACCCATTGGGTCGGGAATCCGCAAATGCACTTCGGCTGAATCCAAGCCTTCACTCTTCACTTTTAGCAGATACTCCTTGCCTGCCACTATATGACTATTTTGCGCAAGCGTAAAATGCCCCAAACTGTCCACATTCCGAAAGGTATCAATAGGCATTCCATCCTGATACAAAATGGGTTGGGCATCATTTAAAAAATAGGTATCCCAATTGGTTGTATCGCCCATTGGAATTAATTTGCGTATAAACAATTCACTTCCTTGCGGAGAAATGTGACCGCCCACGACAATTTTCTCTTCGTTGCCGGTGTCATACAGTAAATGGACTTCTTTTTCGCAACCCAAAAAAATCAATAGAATGAATAGAATTAAGACCTTGTTCATTTTCCAAATTTTACGTGATAGTTAATGGAGGGGATGATGTTCAGAATGGACTTTTGTGATAAAATGATTCTGGGTGTCACCCCTTCGTGGTCAGCGAATGAAACATTATAATAGAACGGATTATTTCTTGCGTAAGCATTGTACACGCCAAAAGTCCAAGAGGCTTCATTTCCCCGCTTAGTCAAGTGCCTTCTAGTCACGCTCAAATCCAAGCGATGATAGTTGGCCGTTCGACTACCGTTTATTTTATCAAATACCACATTAAAATAATGACCAAAAGGAACAGAAGGAACCAAGTAAAAGCCCTTGGGCAGGGTCAATGGCCGGCCTGATTGATAAATAAATGTACCGGCAGCATCCCATTTTTTGGAGATTTGGTAGCTGGCCGTTAGCTCCAAGTCATGCCGACGGTCATAGTTTGCCGGAAACCAATCTCCGCGATTCACTTGCTGATATTGTCTCAGACTTTTGGACCAAGTATAACCAGCCCATCCTTTAAATCGGCCTTCTGTTCGGGATAAGAACAACTCAATACCATACGCCTTGCCAATTCCGCCCCCAATAACATGTTCTTTCCAAACATCTCTTTTCTCAAAGACATAGGCCTGCCCGGGCTTGTATCTGACCAGATTGTTCATGTCCTTGCCATAAGCTTCGATACTGACAAGGGATTTTAGGCGAGGTATTTTCATGGAATAGCCTATGGCTAATTGACGTGACTTCGATGGAGGAGTTGAAGCCACTCCCGGAATCCAAATCTCATTGGGCGTGCTACTCCCCACAGTCGTGAGCAAATGAAAAGGCTGATTCATTTCATCATAACTCAATTTTATCCGGCTGCTCTGTCCAAAACTCCATTCAGAACTGGCGCGAATATCCTTATCCTTAAACTGAAAACCATCCGTCTCATAAGAGAATGCCCGGACACCCAGCTTTAGCTTCATCCAACTTGTAACATCCAACTCATTGTCCATAAAAAAAATGGTATTGTGGGTTGCCAATTGTTCATAAGCCTTTTCTATCCCCAAAGTATCTCCCTGCAAATCTGTGACAACCCGCTCAAAGTCCACCGGTGCAAATCTTTTTAGACCATATTCTCCACCAATATGCACTCTAAAACGGGGAGACGCGACCCATTTGGCATTAAGCTTGGCACTTACATCTTCTATACTTGATGCCGAACTGGATTGGTTTGTATGAACAACACTATATTTAAGACCAGATTTAAAAGCATACCGATTGTAATAGACGCCCATATCCAAAAACAAACTATTCAAAACTTGATTATTGTATCGTAAGCCGGCTACTTTATTGCCCCATTTCACCTTGTCTTCACTTTTGGACTCTTTACTTCCAAAGTTATCTTGTCCTCTTAATACACTTAAATACAAACTCTGTTTTTTGGTTATCTTGTACTTAATTTTTGCATTCAAATCATAAACCCAATAGCCATAATGAGCCCTTGTCGCTTTACTCATCAACCACCAGAGCGTACTCAAATTGAACATTCGACCCGCAAGCATATAAGAAATCTTATCCCTCCAAATAGGGCCTTCTGTAACAAAACTACTATTAACCAAGCCCACCGACATATTAGAAGTCCGCTTTCTCATATTACCGTCCTTCATGGTGATATTTAATACAGATGCCAAGCGGCCGCCATATTGAGCAGGAAATCCACCTTTGTAAAGCTTTACATGCTTGATGGCATCCGGATTAAAGGATGACATAAAGCCAAACAGATGATTAGAATTATAAACGGGCGTACCATCCAAGACAATTAGATTATGGCTTAAATTGCCACCCCGTACCAATATGCCGGAACTCCCTTCCACGCCTCCTGACACACCGGGAAGCAAGGTCAATGACTTCAAAATATCGACGTCGCCGAGTAGGCTTGGTAATTTTTTTATTTGTTCCATCGAAGGAGAAAATTGCCCCATTTCTTCTTGGACTTCTGTCTTTTTCCCTTTGACAACTACTTCTGTTAATGCTTGGATTTTTAGTTCAAAATAACAATTATCCTGTCTATAGCAAGTATCCGATTGATATCCTATGTAGCTGGCAATCAACCTATTATAATCACTACCTACCCGGATAATATACCGCCCATATTCATCCGTGGTGGTTCCAAACTTGAAATCTTCAGTATAAATATTGGCTCCAACAAGTGGTTCTTGTGATTCTTGATCCACAACCTGACCGCTACAGACCCATTCTGTTTGGGCTTCCGCAAATGGGAGTGACAAGATGAAAAAGAAATATAGAAATAAAAGAGAATTCAGTTGCATAAAATTTACTGTTTATTACCGTCTAAGAATTAGGATTTTTCTCTAAATTACCAACATCATAACGCCCATCTATCCGGAATGGTATGGCCTTAACATTTCTTATGATTTGAACATTCTTATTTACGAAGGTGTCGCACTTAGGACACCGAAAAGACAGATGTAGTAGTTTGCTCTTGTCTCCACAAAATTTTGACCAAGAGAACTTTCAGAGCAGATTCGGGCGCAGTCGGGTTTTGTTCCTTACTTTTCGATAAATACCACAGTAACTTGACTTGAACAATTAGCCCCTACTTGACTTTAGCCGTATTTTTTTTATTTTTATTTGTTCAGTCAATGGGGCTAAAGCCCCTTT
>JALVCY010000107.1 GCA_027009605.1 Saprospiraceae bacterium | reverse complement strand
CCAAAATATTTAAAGACTTTTTTCATGAAATCCCCAAAAATCCCGTAGGAGTTTCACAAGGAAACCCCCTACGGCCTTTAAATATTTTGGGGAGAGAATCGATAGGAATCGACAGATGAGCCAAGAATCACGCACTAAAGACCAAAGCATCCACTACACCATGCTCAAACTTTTCCACAAAAACGGATCGCTAAGCTTGGAGCGCAGCGGAATACCGATAGGAATCGGCAGATGAGCCAAGAATTGCACATTGAAGATTAAAACATCCACCACCTTCTGCCAAACTTTATCGCAAAATTCCAGATTCATACATGAAGCCAAGCAAATGCAGTATCTTTTTCTCGGTCTAGTGCGAACGGCTTGGCTCACCCACCGCATCACTATCGGTGCTCCACCTTTTTTCGACTTCGTCGTCCAAAGGCTACGAGCTTAGCGATCCGGTGAGTGGTCGATTTGAATCGCTAAGCCTGGAACACAGCGCAGAATCGATAGGAATCGACAGGTGAGCCAAGAATCACGCACAGGAGATTAGAGCATCCACATACACCGTTACCTATTTCCCATTCAGCGCATCTCCGCTAAAACCAAGTGGCAAGAGCGATTGGCCTCCATCGGGGATGACGATGATGTCTCCTTTTTCTCCGCGCAAGATGATTTCCATGGATTTTTTTTGTTTGCTTTCTGTTTCTAAAATCACTTGGCGGCAAGCGCCGCAAGGTGCGGCGGGTTTGTGCTGCGGATGTTCTTTGCTTTTGACGGTTATGGCCATTCGGACAATCGCTACATTGGGAAATTGAGACGCGGCAGCAGCCAAAGCGACTCTTTCGGCACAAAGGCAAAGCGGGTAGGCAGCATTTTCATAGTTGGCACCGGAAATGATGGCACCGTTGGCCAGTTCGATGGCTGCGGCCACTTGGAAGCCTGAATACGGAGAATAAGACTTTTTTAGTGCTTTTTTGGCTTCTTTTAGCAAGCTGCGTTGGGCATCTTTTAAGCGTCTGGTGGACGGATGCTGTTCATATTTAAAGGTGAGTTCTTTCATAATCATATTATTTTGCTAGAATTCTTCAATAATTCTAGTTTTATCCAAAAAGAAATTTAGATTTGCACTTGCTTATGCAAAAAATACAGTCTTTAGGATAAAAACACTCAAAAATTGTGCAAAAACATAATATTTGCTCAATATTTGCTTTTGGGAACAAGATAACATATAAGTTGATATGTTGTTTATTTTGCGCAAGCTTAAATCATACATAATCACCTAGTAATCAAATTTTTAGGTGATTAATCAAAAAACGGAATCATGAAAAAAATATTAATCCTTGGGGCGGGTCGGTCTGCGACTGTGCTCATCAACTACTTGCTCGAGCAAGCCTGTAAACATGAATGGTATGTGACGGTGGCAGATTCTAATTTGGAAGCGGCTCAACGGAAAGTAGGGGCTCATCCCTGTGGGCGCGCCGTCTGGTTGGATGTCAATAATATAGAGGATAGAAAAGCGACAGTGGCTAAAGCAGATGTGGTGATTTCCTTGCTACCACCTTTTTTGCATACGATGATTGCGGAAGATTGCTTGCTATTGGGCAAACATTTGTTGACGGCTTCTTATGTCTCGCAAGGCTTTTATGCGAAAGCTGATGAAGTCCGTGAAAAGGCTTTGATTTTTATGGGCGAGTTGGGGCTAGACCCGGGCTTGGATCACATGTCTGCGATGGAAAGAATTAATGATATCAGAGAGAAAGGAGGCAAATTGACCGCTTTTCGCTCCTTTACCGGCGGATTAGTGGCTCCCGAAAGTGATGACAATCCATGGCATTATAAGATTAGTTGGAATCCGCGCAATGTCGTGCTCGCCGGTCAAGGGACTGCCCAATATTTGAAAAACGGAAAGTATAAATTTGTCCCGTATCACCGGCTTTTTTCTCAGGCTGAGCCTATCGAAATTCAAGATATGGGGACTTGGGAAGTCTATGCCAACCGGGATTCTTTGTTGTACCGGAGTATTTATGGGTTGGATGATATCCCCCAATTGATACGCGGTACCATCCGGCATGCGGGATTTTCCAGAGCTTGGGATGCGCTGATAAAAATTGGTTATACCAATGCCGATTTTCCTATCCTGAACTCCGAAGAACTGACTTATTATCAATTGACCGAAGCGTTTTTGGGCAATAATGACCGGGCGCAGACGCTCAAAGGTTGTATTGCGCATTTGATAGGTGAAGACATTGATTCTGAAGTGATGGCTAAGTTGGAGTGGTTGGGGATTTTTAGCCGCAAGCGTATCGGACTCAAAGATGCTACACCGGCCAAAATATTGGAAAATCTCCTTTTGGAAAAATGGAAGCTCAAGCCCCAAGATAAGGACATGGTCATCATGCAGCACGAGTTTGAATATACCCAAAATGGCAAAAATTATAAGCTGACTTCTACCTTGGTAATGGAAGGCGATGATGGAGAAAATACGGCTATGGCTAAGCTGGTCGGTCTGCCCTTAGGGATTACGGCCAAAATGGTGATGGCCGGCAAATTGACGACTCCGGGGGTGAATATTCCGGTTATCAAGGAGGTTTATTTGTTGGTTTTGAAGGAATTGGAAGAAATGGGCATCCGGTTTAAGGATAAGCTGGAAGAAGTATAAAGATTCCCACTTTTGGAAAGTCAGTGCCTCCCATGCTCTCTGAAAAATACGTCCAGCACAAAGCGCTCCATTTTCTTCGACGGCGCTATCAACGACGGGCTAGAAGCCGAGTGCTTGCGCAAAAAGAAGTCACGACTTTGCCCAAATACGGGCGGAAACGAGCCGATGGTTTGCTGCGTTTTAAACATCTTATTTGGGGGGATTATGTGGTGTCTATGGAGGCCAAGTCCCAAAAAACCTTAGCAGCCATACGCCCCGCTTCCGCAAAAAATATCCGGCGTTATTATAGTTTGCGAGTGGGGTTGGCGCTGGTTTTGGCTAGCGGTTCGTTGTTGACGATATACAAGATGGATGATGGGTTTTGGCAATTTTTGATACCGGTATTGATTTTCTTGACAGGCTACCAACTGAATCATTGGTTGACTAGAAATACCATAAAATACCAAAAAGCAGCCGTATTTAAACAATTGGGTCAATATCCCGCCAACGAACAGTGGGTGGCCGTCCCCAAAGATGCTCTAAAAGCTTTGCCAAAGGATAAGCGCAAAGCTTTTTATGCTATTTGCCGAAGACGCGGGGTGGGCTTAGTGGTGGTCAATGGTTTGGGATTCGCTTTCGCAAAAATACGTCCTGGTCGTAAGAGGTATTTTGGGAAATTTGGGAAGTATTATAGTTGATTCGCTGCGCTAGTTGATTCGCTCGCAAGCTTCGCTAGTTGAAGAAGTTGAGACGTTCGCCTTCGGCTCTCTGGTTGAGACTCGTCCCGATTACTATCGTGGATGCGGACTTCGGGTTGAGAGCTTCGCAGGTTGAGCCGATTTGGGTTTTTGTTTGGGTTAGTACTTCATTATTCGATATTCGGCATTCATCATTCGATATTCTGTTAGTTGGAAGAGTTGAAGAAGTTGATTCGCTCGTAAGCTTCGCTAGTTGAAGAAGTTGATTCGCTCGCAGGCTTCGCTAGTTGAGAGATTTGGGTTTTTGATTGGGATTTTACTTTATTCTTGGAATTCTGTAATTGATATAGTTGTAAGATTTTTTAGCCGCCTACCCGTTAAACCGCTGTACCGTTCATTGCCTTCGGCGTTCAATTTGTGCTTCGCACGTTCAATTTGCCCTGCGGGCGTTCAATTTCCTACGGCGTTCAGTTGCCTATGGCGATTAATTTTTTTTGTGGTTTTCGTGGTTTGAAAACTAGTGTCTTTTGTGGTTTAACCAACTTGGTGGTTTGGTTGTCGCCCAGCTTTGACCCTTGACCATTAATTGCAGGATTTCTCGGCTGCCTATACGTTAAAACGTTGAGTCCGCTCCTAAAAGTTTAGTTTTTGAAATAGTTGGAAAATTTGCCAAATATTATTTTGATTGAATACTTTCTGTTCAATTAATCAAGCGTTAGGGGGCTTTGCATCAGAATGCTCTTAAGAGTAAACTCCTTGTTCTATTAAGAGTAAACTACTAAGTCTTTTTTTTTGCGTAAGCTCACTGTTAAGACAATTTATCTCAGCCTTTTTTTTTTTTACTCCCAAGAACTTCAATAACTACGGGGCTTTATGCGTACCAAAACCTAAGATTATAATCATTTAATGATGATGTTTTGTACAACTACTTCCAGTTTTTTTTGAAAATGTGGTGGCAGGGCAAGAACTATTTTGCCATCATGATTTAAAAGAAATATTTTTATCAAGGATTACTCAAAATATTACGGATTATTTAGCGAATGCCAAATTTTCTTATGTTGATATTGATAGTAATTTGAATGATATTGCGGTTGAAGTGCGAGCAAAAACCGAAAATGTGTTTACCGATTTAGGTTTTGATGTTTTGGATTTATTCAGGCTGAAGTTTTGGCAGCAAAAATTGCCGGTATCAATTATACCGAACACCAGCAACTGCAAGCCATGCGTGATGCTGCCAATAATGTGGCTGGTGGTGCAGGCATCATTATGGGAATGAATGCAGGTAATGGGGCCGCCAACTTGATGAATCAAGGACAACAACAAACGCCTCCATCCACCGTAGAAAGTCCCATGGAAAAGTTGAAAAAATTAAAAGAGCTATTTGAGATGGAGCTGATTAATGAAGAAGAATTTTCTGCAAAGAAAAAAGAAATCTTAGATAGTATGTAGATGTAGAGCGTTGTAGATTTTTATTGCGATGAATTTAAACTCATCATTGATGTTGATGGGGGGCTTTCATAATCATGATTAAATTGAAGGAATTTAGAACAGAAGCCTTGAAGTTGGTGGGTCTAAAGTTTATTTGGTTAATGAATGATGATGTCTTGAATAATTGGGGACGTGTGAAAGCTTTTTTAGGGATTAAAATCAAAGAATTTGATGATGACCAGCTTGGGGTTGAGTAGGACTCTTATTCTACCTATCAAGCCAGCAAAATATTCTTTTTATCAGTAAGTTTCCATTTTTAGGGCATCTTACCAGCCTGTCGCAAACCAAATTTTGTCTTTTTCATTTTAACCCACTATGCCGATAGCTATCGGCACCCTTAGAAGGGTACCGATAATTATCGGGATATGGTCAAAATCCGGTTTGCTTATATCTTGCTTCAAAAAAACCACTATAGCCAAGAATTAAAGTCCGGAACAAAATTTTATTCTGTTTACCATAAGTCTCCTTTGTGAAGGGAGATTTAGAGGGTTAACCATAAAGAAGCAAACAGAATAAAATTTTGTGGAGCGAAGAGCTAACCACTATATCCGACTCTTCGGAGTAAACTCAACAATTTAACAAAAAATCGCAATGGATAAAGAGTCAATCATATTACGAGCCCGTCTATTTTGTCATAGACTCATAATAATTAATCAGCATATTCTATTCCAGCTCTGTATGTGTTGGACAAATCCACCGGCATGTGAATATCATGCCTAGTAATCAACCTTAGCCACAAAAATCCCGTATATTTGAGTCACATTGTGTTGAGTCCGCTCCGAAAAGCCCACTTAGCCAAGAATTGAGCCCGGAACAAAATTTTATTTGGTTGCCACAAATATTTTGTAAACCTTGGGCTCTTAACCTTTGCCCCTAGAACAATCTAGGAGCCGGGTAGCCGTTACATCGCTATACCGTCACACCGGAATACCGAAACTTAAACCAAAGATATGACCCTAGTAGTATCCCTAAGAATAGCAGATGGAGTGATTTTGTCCGCAGACTCCTTGCAGACATCCATCAGCTCCTTGAATCCCGAATTAAAAGACTTTAAGGTAAAGTCCCCAACCACCGGAGAAGAAATCAATATCCCAAAAGTGAAGCTTCCGCCAATCAGCATCCCTTCTTCTACTTCTTCCTATGCCCAAAAGCTCTTTTCGTTTAAGGAGAAATATGGAGTCGCTATTTTTGGCTCGAATATCCTAAACGGCCGTACCATCTACAACCATATCAAAACATTGGAAAAATCCATCCAAGGCGATATTTCTATGGATGAAGTACAACAACGAATCCAAGCCTATTTTCAGCCCCAAGTCAATCAGCAAATTGCCCAAATACCCAATTTCCATAAAGACAGGACGCTATTTGGATTGCAAATTGTAGGATTTGAGAATGAAGAAGATGTGACCGGCACGACGTTGGAGTTTAATTTTGGCCTAAACTCCAATATCCAAAAGCACAAAAATCTAGGTTGGACCATCAGTGGGGATACCGGCTTTGCGATGAAGATATTTGAAGCTGCCAAGCAGCGAAGCCCCATAAATATAGGCGCTTTCTCTCTACAAGACGGTATAGACTTCTGTGAATTTCTAACCAATTCGACCGCAGAATTTCAGCGATTTGCCAATATGATTCCCACAGTCGGCGGCAATGTCGATATCGCCCTAATCACCCAATATTCCGATTTTAATTGGATTAGAGCCAAAAGTTTAACCAAGCTACTAGAGCAATAAAGCAGCATGCTGTTAGTCAACTTCCCAACCCACTCAAGCACCCACCGATTTTCAAAATCTACGACAAGCGAGCCTTGGCGAGCATCTCAACTAGCAAAGCCGGCGAGCCATTCAACTTTCTCAACCATCAAAATGATTAACCACGAAAGCCACGAAAAAACACGAAAAAAATTGAATGCCGAAGGCAATAAATGATATAACGGTGTGTCCGCTCCGAAAAGTCCACTCAGCCAGAAATTAAAGCACTGAACAAAATTTTATTTGGTTACCGTACGGTTTCCTTTTCGGAAAGGGAAACCTGTGGAAGGGTTGTCAAAGAGAAACCAAATAAAATTTTGTGGACTCAAGAACAAACCACCAAGCCTGACTTTTCGGAGTAAGCTCAACGGTATAACGGCTAGGTGGCTAAAAAATATTACAACTATATCAAATACAGAATCCGAATATCGAATAATGAAGTAAAAACCCTGGCAAATACCCAAATCATCTCAACCTGCGAAGCTCTCAACCACGAAGTCCGCAGGACGAGTCTCAACCTAGAGAGCCGTAGGCGAACGTCTCAACCTTTTCAACTAGCGAAGCCTGCGAGCGAATCAACTTTTTCAACTAGCGAAGCGAATCAACTCTTTCAACTTTTTCAACTAGCAGAATATCGAATGGTGAATAACGAATGCCGAATAATGAAATAAACGAAGCCAAAAACAAACCACTACCCAAGCCAAAGACCAAAAGCGCCACAGGCGCGCCCCAAAGACCAAAGACCAAAAGCGCGCCCCAAAGACCAAAGACCAATCCATCTAATGATCCCGCTCCAGCTTCCGAACCGGCACATCCCGCAAAAAATAATTATAAGAAATCGTCAAAAGAAGTATAAACAGGGCAGAAGCCACCCCAATAGCCACATTATAATGTTCTTCTGCAGACAAGGCAATCCGTATCAATATAGTCGCCAAAACAAAAGATGAATACCGAAATATTTTATAGTAATTCAAAGTGTATCGAAGGGCAATCAAAACAATTATAATATCACTAAAAATAAGCACTGAGTAAAACAAATGGAAAGAATGGTGGTACACACTCTCTGTCAACAAAGCATAAGCATCCGACACCCCGATAGCAATAAAAGCTACTAACAGCAACAAGGCCAACAATCGTTTCATGCTTACAAATTTGGCTTGATCTTTCTCTATGTCCGTGACTTTGATATGTTGCTGTATGGTATAAACAAATCCCATAATGGCAAAAATTGCCAAGGCACCACCCGCATACATCAACATGCCTTCCACTTCACTTCTGATGTCTTTCCACAAATAATCATTGCCGATATGGCTAAATTCTTTAAATCCATTCCGCAAGAAAATAAGCGAAAGCAACTCAAATTGTTTCCCCACTGATTTGGCCACAGACTTTGGCAAAACAATAATCAAACTAAACAACTCCGTAATCAGCAACAGCGTAAATGCCACTTCCACGGCAAAGAATGGATTCAAAAATTGCTCATCGAATTTGCCCAAACTAATCCATCCTTCAATCACCAACATACTAAGCACCACAGAAACAATAAAAGTCAATACCAAAACAGAGCTAATCATCTTATGATTCAGCTTACTCTCCCAAAAATTTTTGAGTCGAAAAAAATAAGAATCCGTATATTGTAGTAGCTTATCCAAAGGCTCGGTTTTTTAGTACAACGGATATTTCTCCCCATTGTTGAGTTTGCTCCGAAAAGTATTCTAGTCACATCTCACAACTCACATCTTCTTTAACTAGCGAAGCCTGCGAGCGAATCAACTTCTTCAACTTTCTCAACTAGCAAAGCGAATCAACTAACGAAGCGCAGCGAGTGAATCAACTAGCGAAGCGAATCAACTTCTTCAACTTTTTCACCACTCACCACTCACCACTCACTACTCACTACTCACTACTCACCACTCACTACTTTCTCAACTAGCAAAGCGAATCAACTAACGAAGCGCAGCGAGTGAATCAACTAGCGAAGCGAATCAACTTCTTCAACTTTTCTCAACCATCCAGCAAATCCAACAACCCCTTCTTAGCCAATCCCGGATCCGCCTGCCCCCGAGTTTGTTTCATCACTTCCCCCATAAAAAAACCAAGAAGCCCTTTCTTCCCATTTTGATAAGCCTTGACTTTATCCGGATGTGCGGCGATAATATTAGAAATAATTTCAGCTAGCTGGTCTGAATGATGGTCTTTTTCTTGCGAGAATGCTTTGACTAATTCCTTGGGCGAAACCATTGGTTGCGCAAGCATTTTGGGTAGTAACTGCTTGATAGCCAATGATTTATTGATGGCTCTGTCATGGATTAACTCTAAAAACTCTGCTAGATATTTCTGTGAAACAGGGTAGTCTCCAATTTTCCCCGAAAGGGTCGGACGTATCTGATTTATTAATAAGTTGGCGAAAGCAACCGCCTGCCCGTAAGCCGAAACAAAAGCATCATAATACTCCGCCATGTCCAAGTCTTGCGCCAAAAGTACACTATCTTTTTGCGAAAGTCCATAAGAACGAAAGGCTTGCTCATAGTCCCAAGGCAGTTTGGGAAGTGCGGATTTTAGAGCTTCGATTTTTGGTTGGCTAACCACGATTGGTGGAATATCAGGCTCCGGAAAATACCGGTAATCATGGGCATCTTCCTTGGTGCGGATGGGCGTGGTGCGTCCGGTTTGGGGATTAAAATTTAAGGTCTGCTGCCGGATGGATTCCCCTTTTTGCGTAAGCGAAATCTGACGCTGCACTTCGTATTGAATGGCCTTTTTGGCAAAGCGCATGGAATTTAGATTTTTGACTTCGCAGCGATGGCCCAAGGTGGTCTGACCTTTGGGGCGAATCGAAATATTGCAATCACAGCGCATCGAACCCTGCTCCATATTACCATCCGAAATATCCAAATATCGAACCAGTTGCCGAATCGCAGACATCAAAGCATCCACTTCTTCGCCCGACCGTAAATCCGGCTCCGTGACAATTTCCAGCAAGGGCGTACCCGCTCGATTAATGTCAATCAGCGAATGCGCCGAATCTTGGTCATGTATGGATTTTCCGGCATCTTCCTCCATGTGAATATGGTGGATTTGGATGAGTTTGGTTTGGTCGCCTACACGAATTGGAATTTGTCCACCCACACAAATTGGCGTTTTATCTTGCGTAATTTGATAGCCTTTCGGCAAATCTGCATAAAAGTAATTTTTCCGGTCAAAGGTGCTGGTCTTATTGATTTTGCTTCCGATGGCTAAACCCAGTTTGATGGCGGAGAAAATCTGCTCTTTATTCGGGTAGGGGAGTGTGCCCGGATGGGCAAGTGATACCACACCCACCTGCGAATTTGGCGGAAGCCCAAAAACGTTAGTATCTCGGCAAAAGGCCTTGCTTTGGGTATTGAGTTGGACATGAATCTCCAGTCCGATGATGGTTTCAAATTCGTTGTTCATAAGAGCAGATTAAAAAAGCGCACTAGACACAATGGCATAAAAAACGGTGAATATTAGAAACAAAAAGAAGTTGACCAATAGATACGCATTCCATTTGAAGAAGGTTTTTAGATGACCTTGCCCGTAGTATTTTTTCATACTCCAATACGAATAGAAAGTGAGTGCCAGCATGAGCAGCAGAACGACAATCCAAGAAACGTTTATCGGTAAAGCATCCAAAAATGCGACAATGGTCAAAAAGATAAAGATAACCGAAAAAAGATACAGTAAATACAAAATATGCTCCGCATAATACCTTTTGGTGCGTCCAAAAAGCAACCAAAGAAATAAAGCAGAAAAAGGAATCACCGCAAAAAACAGCCAAATAAAGTGATCCAGCATATACTGAAAAATATCCATAAAGCTTTCATCAATACGTTGGGCGCGTTCCAGCTTAAACTTATCCAGCCAATTGGTGATTTCGTATTTATGAAAGAGAGAATCCTTGGAGAGATTTTCCAAGTCATCGTACCAGACTGTAATTAAACTATCGTTGGCCGGAATGACTTTGGATGAGTCGGCCACAAAGTGAAGATCCCGTCCAAAGCCAAAATGCATCTGAAAGTCATCTTTTTTTAACTCTTGCCCCGGAGAGTCCAAGACATCTTGATTGACCGGAACGGAAGTAGAGTCATTCTTTAGTTTAAAAATTGCGCTAAACCTATGCTCTTTTTTCGTTGGCGTTTTTTTGTCCGGCTCAATAGTCCAATTGAGTATCAAGGCAAAAAGAAGCCAAGAATAAAAGAAAAAGCGAACCGGATGGAGATAGGATTTTCTTTTGCCTAGGGCAAATTCAGTCGCTAATTTCCCGGGAATAAACGCCGCCCCTAGCGTCCTAAAGAATTGATTATCAAGGTTAAACAAGACACTAAACAACTCGCCAAAAATGGTTCCAAGGTTTAGCCTAGTGGGTTTGTTCTTTTGCCCGCATGAAGGGCAGAATTGACCGGTACCCGGATGGCTTCCGCAATTGGGACAGACCATATTCGGCATAGAATCAGGCATATTTAGATTTTTACCGAAAGGTAAGAAAAAAAAGCAAATAAAGAAAATCCATCAAGAACGGAGTCATCGGAGAACCAGCTAAAGACAAAAAACCATCCTGCAAAGCAGAATGGTTTTTCTCAAATTATTTTTCTTATTCAGCCAAAATCAATCAAAAGACTGATTCGTCTGCGCCGAAGCATTGACCAATTGTTGGTATTCCATTGGAGTCAATCCATCGAGAATAAAGTCAATAGGGTTAACGGGTTTGCCTTTGAAACGCACTTCATAGTGCAGGTGTTCGCCGGTAGAAGTGCCGGTATTACCGACTTTACCGATGATTTGTCCTTTGGTTACTTTTTGTCCTTTTTTGACATCAATTTCGCTCATGTGTCCATAGAGGGTTTTGTAGCCATAGCCATGGTCAATGACGACGTGTTTGCCGTAACCGGATCTCTTATTAATGACTTTAACGACGACTCCGTCACCGGTTGATTGGATAGGCGTGCCGGTCTTAGCGGGAAAATCGATTCCGGCGTGCATTCTCATTACTTTATGAATAGGATGCCTTCTACGTCCGAATCCGGAAAGATTTTTGATGCTGCGCTTAATTTTGTCTTCTCTGACCGGCTTAATGGAAGGGATAGAGGCCAATCTATCTTCCTTTTCAATGGCTAATCTTTGGATGGTGTCTAAAGACTTAGACTCGAGGGCTATTTGTCTGGCTAGCTTGCGAATCTTTTGCTCACTTTGCTTGATTAATTGCCCGGTATTATTGTAGTCTAATACATCCATGAAGTGGTCACTACCACCGATACCGCCATTCCAGACGTTTTCGTCCATGGGTTCTACGCCAAAGACGACACGGTGAATGGAGACATCTCTTTCGTGAATATTATTCAATGCTTTGTCCATGAGAGCAAGTTTGTCTGATAGGACACTGTACTTATATTCCATTTGAGCGAGCTCTCTATTTAGGGCTTGTTCGTGTGGACTAGGAAAAAAACGAAAGAAAACGCTCGAAAACAGAATGGAAGTAACAATCACCGCCGAAAATAGCCCGAAGTACCGGAAAAGCCTCTTGCTTAGCGGTTCTACATGCTTTTCGTATTGCAGCGTTTGTTTATTGTAAAAATATTTCTCTTTTCCCATTTTTATGGCTTAGTGAAAAAATTACTTCCTGCCGGATAGTTTGTTCGGTGTAGTATTCCCCCCGGCAGCTCCTCCCTGAAGCATTCACAAAGGTACACCGCAAATCCAATTTTCCAAAACTTTTTGGAAAAAAAACATGCATTTTACCCTTTTATTCAAGTTAATATATTTGGAAATCTCAAATAGCATACCAGCTTTAACGGGTAATCGCTTGATAATGTTCTAGTTAGAGTAGTTTGCTCTGTTTTTGGTTATATTCTCTTTTTTTACGGATATAATCCCCTAGATCACTGATATTTAGCTAATTAGCCGGCTTTTGATACTTTTTTAGCCATTTCCCCTTGCGGAAAATATCTTGTTATAAAACATTCTCGCCCTAGATGAAGCCACTTACGCATGCATTGGGCCACAGAAATCAAGCTAATTGGCTGCAAATGGACTGGTAAACCAGTCGGGGCTGTGCTTCAAAGCGCATCGTATGTCCTTTGGACAGTATGCTTTGGATAAAAATGTGGAAAAAGTTAAAAAAAGCCGGGTTTATGTTATATTTGTGTTGATTAGAACCGTGAGCGGTCTATAACAGAAAAAACCACCTTAAATAAAAATAAACAGCAAGTAAAAAAAATCGAATGAAACAAATAGGCCAATTAATCAAGGACGTAATTCCGGTAATAATTGGGATTTTGATTGCTTTGTTAATCAATAATTGGAATGAGGACAGAAAGGATAGAAAGTATCTTAATCAAATATTTTCATCAATCGAAAAGGAACTTGAAGAAAGCAGCAAGGATATAAAGTACGTAATTCCTAAACAATTGGCATCAATTGATACCATTGATGCTTATTTGAATAATACAGACGTTTCTCTATACGATATAATGATAAGGGCTAATGGAATTCAAAAGCCTAGGATAAAAACGAATGCATGGAAAGCTATAGCAAATTCTAAAATTGAATTGATTGAATATGAAAGGTTATCTTCTTTAGCGGATATTGAAGAAAGAAAAGAAAATCTGACCATGAGAATAGAAAAACAAATGGATTATGCATTTCTAAATTTTGAAAAGACCGATAGAAGGAAAAAAGAAGTCCTAAGAATGATGATTTTGGATGTAGTGGGAGCCGAAAAAGAGTTACAGGCTAATATCGAAGAACTTTTAAAAAAATGAAGCCAAATCTCAGGAATGTGAAAATTTGGACAGAATAGTCCATGCTTCTCACCGTGCCGTACTGTATGGGGTTTTATTAGAAAAATAGAAAGGCAAATATAACCGACAATTCCCACTGATAGCTTAAAGTCAAGTGGACAGTATTGGCTTTGAGTTGTTGCCAGAATCAATTTCAAAAAATTATTGAATCATGAAAAAAACACTTTTACTTCTTTACTTAACCATTGTTTTCTTTTCTTGTGGAAAAGAAAAAGAAATGCTCAAATACACTGGTACATTGTATAAAGACTGTGCCAAAAATCCTGCTGCGCATGTTGAATTGAGAGTTTATCAAGAAGATGAAAATAGTCTTGGGCTGAAAAGTGGTGGGGAACTAGCAAGATTTATAACAGATGATAATGGTTTCTTTTCAGTAACCT
Organism: Saprospiraceae bacterium; assembly: GCA_027009605.1. Taxonomy (GTDB): domain Bacteria; phylum Bacteroidota; class Bacteroidia; order Chitinophagales; family Saprospiraceae; genus HyVt-613. The sequence goes on along the minus strand of JALVCY010000107.1, from coordinate 2,324 downwards.
TTGAAGACGACAATGGTGCTCCGATACAAATTGAAACAATTAATATCGCTAATCCTTACATGCTTGGAGTAACTGTAATTCAGAATATTGAACAAAAGAGTATAGATTTAGGCGATATTTACTTAAATAATCGGGGGAATGCTTATGTTTTTATTGAGACTACACAAAATTATAATTCCACAGACACTCTGCATATTTGGAATAAGAAATATGCAGGGCCATTTTCAAGCGGTGCTATTGATTCTATAATTGATTATTATTTTGTAAAACAATATAGCTATCTCATTGAAGATGATAAAATAAAATATCGTTGGGCTTTGAATCCGACATCTGAAAGTGATTTTCAGGTTGACTATTTTGAATTGTCCGGATGTGGAGTTATTGATACCTTTGTTATAAAAATCGACTAAGATTAGCCGAGTGCGACATCTTCCCCTTGCTGCTTGCACAATACGGGGGGGGCAATCCTACCGATTAATAAAATCCCGAATCTCATCCGCCTGTTTCGGGTCCAGCTTACCCGCTTGGATGAGTCGGATTTGCCGTCTGCGCAAGGCACTTTCGTAAAGTCTGATTTCTTCGTCGGTGATGGGCAGGACTTTGGGCACTTTTCGGGGTGTTTTGTCATCATTTAGGGAGACAAAGGTGAAATAGGCGGAATTGCACTTGCGCGTGTCGCCGCCTTGAATATTGGATGCATAAACTTGGACATTGATTTCCAAGGACGTATTAAAGGCACGGGTGACCGTGGTCTCGATGGTAACGACTTCGCCCAACAAGATAGGTTCATCGAACGAAACCAAGTCCACCGACACCGTGACCACTAGGCTTTCGCAATGTTTGGCGGCACAGATGCTTGCGCCAATATCCATCCAGCGGAGTAAGTTGCCCCCCATTAAGTTGCCTAAAGGGTTGGTATCATTGGGCATCACCATTTCGGTCATGGTGGTTTTGGACAGGTGGACGGGTTTTCCTTTTTTAGTCATGATGTTCGATTTTTTCCGGAAGGGTGATGCTTGCGCCAAAAACGGCTTCAAAATGCCGGATTAGACGCTTTTTTACATCATTTAATGCAATTTCTTTGCCGATTTCGGCTGCCAGAGAAGTGACCGTTTTGTCAGGGTCTTGTATTCCGCAAGGGATGATGTGGTCAAACAGGCCTATATCGTTGTTGACATTCAAAGCAAATCCGTGCAAAGTAATCCACCGGCTCATGTGGACACCTATGGCGGCTATTTTTCTCATCGGACGGCCTTCAATCCAAACCCCGGTATATTTTTCAATGCGGATGGCTTCGACCCCAAAATCGACCAAAGTCCGGATAATCACTTCTTCGATAGAGCGGACATACCAGCCCACATCTTCTTTGAAGTAGCTCAAGTCCAGTATGGGATAACCGACGATTTGACCGGGGCCGTGATGGGTAATATCGCCCCCGCGATTAATTTTGTAATAGGCGTATCCTTTTTGCGCAAGCTCTTTTTGCGAAAGCAGTAAATGATCCAATGAGCCGCTCTTGCCTAGGGTATAGACCACCGGATGCTCGCACAAAATAAAATATTGCTCCGGATTAGGCTTGGACTCTAACTTGTTGTTAACCAATTGTTTATGAAGCTTAGTTTGATGCGCCCAAGCTTTTTGGTAATCCATCAAGCCCAAATCTTGCAAGAATATTTTGGCATTATTTTTCATGGGATATAGAACAAAGAAAGGAATTTTTAGTTTTACAGAGACCGCTAAAATCCGGCAGCCCCTTGACCCTTAACCTTTGACCAATCAATACCGATGAAAATAATTTCCACAAATGTAGGCCAGGCACAAACAATAACTTGGAAAGATAAAACCGTGCAAACCGGGATTTTTAAGAAGCCCCGCAAAGAGCCTGTTTTTTTGACCCGGACGGGAGTGAAGGGAGATGCGGTCGTCAATCAAAAGGTACACGGGGGAATTGATAAATCTTGCTATCTCTACAGTGCCGGTCATTATGCGTATTGGCAGGAAAAATATCCCGGCTTGGACTGGAATTGGGGCTTTTTGGGCGAAAACCTTACGGTAAAAGGCCTTGCGGAAAATAAAATGCATATTGGCGATGTGCTGGAAATAGGGGAAGCCATTGTAAAAATCACCCAGCCGCGCATTCCGTGCTATAAATTGGGGGTAAAATTCGGAACACAAGAAATACTCAAACAGTTTCTGGTATCCGGTTTTTCGGGTATTTATGTCAAGGTGCTTCAAGAAGGTGCCGTTCGAGTCGGGGATGATGTTTATTTGTTGGAGCGACCAAGCGATAGTTTGACCGTTGCGGAAGTGTTTAGTCAATTTAC
>JALVCY010000106.1 GCA_027009605.1 Saprospiraceae bacterium | reverse complement strand
GAGTGAATCAACTAACGAACGAAGTGAGTGAATCAACTTCCTCCCCGGCTCCGAGAATAAATCAAAGGATTCTGCTCTTCATTATCCAATACATCCCCGATCTTCAAAGTCCTAAAATAATCATCCGGCAACACATTTTTCTTTCCATTAAACGTACTTCCATCCGGCATAAAAGCACAAGTCATAGCCCGTCTGAATCCTGTCGTCATATTGGGCCCTGCCGCATGAATATTCAAACCATTGTGGAACGAACAACTGCCTGCCTTAATAACAGAAGCCACCGGCTCCGTATTACGAAATTGCGGGTAAGTATCAAAAATATCTCCCATACTCGCCGCAATTCCCGGTTCATCAAATTGCGTTTCTTTTTGAGTGCCCGGCAGAAAATACAAGCAGCCGTTTTGTATCGTTACATCATCCAAGGCAATCCAAATACTCAGGGCTTGCCGGTGGCTGAACGACCAAAAAGGAGTGTCCAAATGCCAAGCTGTGGGGTTGGCCCAAGGACGTTTGAAAAGAGCTTGGTCATGCCAGACACGGATGCCATCGACTTGCGCCAAATCTGCGGCCATCTTCCCGATGCGTTCATCCAAAATTAACTCTTTCATTTTGTCATCGGTCATCCAAAGATTAATCACTTGGTCAAATACTTTTCCGAAATAGCCGCCGGCATCATCGTTGATTCCATCTGATTCTCCGGTTTTAATTTCTGAATGTGGAAATTTTCGACCGGCTCTGTTTTTTAGTGCGTGATCTACGGCGTTTCGCCAAATTTCCAGCTCTTTACTATCAAGAAAATCATCAATGATTAAGAATCCGTTTTCTTGATAATTGGCAATGTCTTGTGGTGTGATTTTGTGGTTCATTTTTTGTCGATTTTTTGTAAATAAGGAAGGAGGACAATTGGTTTGTTACTCACTTCAACAATGATTCCCAATCGGAAGAAAAGTATGCTTTTCGTAGATTGGATTGGAAAACTTCGTTTTGTTTTGTTGTCGCTCCTTCCTTTAAGTCTTGATATAAATAGAGTCCCAGCCAATAGCCGTCATGATATTTTTCACGAATGCTTTTGGGGTTGGCAATCGGTGAATACCATTGGGTGTTGATGTGGTTTTGTTGGGCTACTTTGATGGCGTTCTGTGCGTTAATCCATTGATTGTCAGCTACTTGTGTAAAAAGATTTTGATAGTCTTTGTATTTCATGGTCGCCGGATTGTATTTTTTTGCTTTGTCTTGGATGCCTAAATCTGCGAGCGAAATCATCTCTTCATATTTAAAATCACCATCTAAATCAAAGCTCATTTTATCAAAAAATCCATTGTTGTCGGTGTCTTCATATTTGATGGTACCAAATTTTGTGGGCTCGGCTTTATCAAAATCTTCGGGTTGGAGATTGGGGCCGCGCCATCCTTGCCAACCTTGAAAATAAGTGGCGTTTTGGTCGATGCGCCAGTAGCCTGTTTCGGCACCGAATAAATGAATCTTCCCATCCATCGGGGAGACATAGAGTTGCCCGTTGCCGGAAAAATCCAAGTCCCATTCTCCGCGATCTCCGGCCGGGTCTGCTTGTGGATTGTGGTCAAGCCCGCCGTTTTTAGTTCCAATTTTGAACGGGTCTTTGGGGTCGTAAAATTCTACGCGCTCCCATCTTTGGCAGTCATCATCTTCATCAAAGACCAGCCAACACTCTTTCCATTGGCCCCTGGAAAAAACCAAGTCATAACCAGTTTGGTGGTCGGGGAATATTAATTTTTCCGTATTGCGCCAGCGGGCATCTTCAAAATATATATTGGCAGCAGGAAGGCCTTTAATATTTTTAAAAGTATGAATTTGATCCGAGTAATCAAAACCTTCTCCCTTGAATTTTAAACTCATATCATAATCCAACTCATTGCCGGGCCGGGTGTCATTGTCCAAGTCAAAAGTCATTTGAGACATGGAGATATGGTGGCTAAAATCCCAAACAATATTGGTGTCTTTACTATCTTTTATGGCTAAAGGTTCATCAACCATTCTAATAGCCATTTCCGAAAGGCCGTCCTGATCCGGGTCAAAAAATAAAAATGGATTTTCCCAATTGTAACTCAAATCCTTGATGTTCCAGGTGGTGATGTGGACTTTTAGCATGGTGCTCTTGCCGTTATAATCGGTATAAAAATTGGCACGCCCATCGTGGTCCCAACCTTCAAATCCCATCTTGTCCCAATCAATATATCCGAAGACACCATCTTGGTCATCATCCAAAAACCAGATGTAATGTGAAGTCCATTTGCCCTTCTTATCTCGCGCATTATTGTCCACAATGGCTTGAATATCAGCCTTTTGGTCACCATTTTCATCGCTCCAATCTATCATCAAATCCTTTGGGCCGGAATAGCTGCCATCTTTATTTAAGTCCAACATGACACAGTCATTGTCCATATCTCCTTCGGTGTCTTGGCGAGTCATATCATCGTCATCATCAATCCATCGAACCGGAATTCCATTTTTAATCGTATATTCCATGACATCGGGGTCACCGTCTTTGTCCAAGTCGATATATTTAATTTTACTTTCTGCCAAGGGCAGGCGAAACGGGGTCATGACTTTATTTTGTTGACCATTTCGATAGGTGGGTTTGGTGGAAGCCGGCATGGATTGTGATTCCTGCTTCTTTGGCTGAGATGATTGACTTTGACAGCTTGCCAAACCTAAGAGAAGAACTGCGAAAAATATTTTTAATATCTGCATGGTTGTTTCTGTTTAATGAAAATCCATATTCCATTCAGGGGGCAATGAATATTGATAGTCATAATATTTTTTTGGTTTTGGTCTTCCGATTTGGATGTATCTTCGGCTAATTTGAGCCGGTTTGGTGTCGTTAAGTTTCTTGAATTTGGAAAGAAGCATATAGCCGCCTTTTTTCTTAGGGAGTTGGAGTGTGATGCTTGTGGGTTGTTTCCAGAAGGATTCTATTTTTACCTTTTTGGTGGTTTGGGAGACGACTTTGCCTTGGTCATTGAGTAATTGAATATCTAATAAGCAGGTCTCTGCTTTTGGAGAATCGTTGAGGACGACCAACGAAAATATCTGTTGGGTTTTGGGTTTATAAAAAATTCTTTTTGGGTTATATCTGGCATCTTGGACATCCCAAAAAGCAGCCAGCGGTCGAGTGGTGTGATACTGCACCAATAAGGGTTGGGTAGGTATCAAATCTTTGACCGGTTCTTGAAACCAATCGCCCGTATATCCTTGATTATTAGAGAGATAGGAGAAGGTGGCCAGGCCATCTACTTCTCCGGTAGCCCTTAAAATTTCAGATTCTATGGCAAGCATATAGGCTTGAAACTGCCATCTTTCTTTGGCGGAAGCACGCTTGCCTAGGTAAAACTCATAGACATCTCTAGGCTTGTATAATTGGCTGCCATCCGGCTCAAAGTATTCGTAATTCTTAGTATAGGGTGGGTGGTCATAGTTGGCGAAAGCTCCGTAGGTACGCACCCCGGAATGCAAGCCGTCCCGGTGCTGCCAAAGCCAACCGTATTCGTTGACAATGATGGGCGTGGTCGCTAGGTCAAATTGGGACAGTCCGTCATATTTGCGGGTCACTTCCCCAAAATCAAATTGATGCGGATAGTCTTCGACCCATTGGTCATTGACCCACCAACCATGGGCTAGTGGATACCAATGAATTTCTACCATGTCTAACTTCGTATGTTCGTCTGATTTCATAAATCCTAAATCCCAAATCCGGGTAGGGTCAATCTTTTTTAATTTGGGTATCAATGTTCGCCCAATATAATCTTGTTTTTGTTCATTAAGCGCATCCCAAATAATAATACTCGGATGATTGCCATCTGCCCAAATCCAATCGGTATATTCTTGCCGGTATTGTTCATTGCGCCCGCGCAGATTCCACATGTAATATTCATTTTGAATCAAGATGCCATATTCGTCCGCCAGGTCATACCAAAAATTGGGAAGCGAGCCGATGCTGACCCGCATAAAATTCCAACCAAGCCTTTTGGGAATGGTAATCATCAGGCGTTTGACCCAAGCTGTGTCCCAAGGTAGTTGAGCTCGATTTTTATCTTCAAAAAACCGGTGCATCATAATCGTTGAGCCAAACATTCTGATTTCTTCTCCATTTAGATGGAAGGATTTTCCTACGGCTTTGAAGTCTCGCATGCCGAAAGAGATGTGACGAGTATCGCCTAGTCCTTCCCATTTGTAGGATGTGTTGGGGGCTTTGGAAGCGGTGTCTCCATATTTGTGAAATACCAAGCTTTTGGCCTTAGTCCTAATGATGGCTTCATATAAAAAAGGATAGTCCGGTGTCCAAGGTGTTGGGTCTTTTATTTTTAATTCAAAATTAATTTGTGTCCCGTTTTGGCAGGCTAATTCCTTTCGGATGAAGAAGGTGTCAGAAACAACTTTTCGTGATTTTTTTTCGACAATATAGGCCGATAGTTCATACGCAATGTCCGAATACTCCATGTTGCGTTCTAGGATATCAGCATAGTTTTCCAGACGGACTTTTACTTGTGCTTTTTTTTCTTTAAGATTGGGGAGTACTAAGGCGCGGTGAATGACAACAGGGCCTAAAAAATCAATCCGGATATCATCCCATATACCGGCGATATTCGTATATTTTTCCCGGTCATATCCGGTGGCTGCATCTGTCGGGGCAAGTGGACGGTCGGCTATTCGTATTAATAATTCATTATTGCCGGTTGGGTTGATGTAAGGTGTTAAGTTGCAATCAATAGGCGTGTTATTTTGTTTATAACTCCCACATTCATAGCCATTTAGGTAAACTACGGTAGAAAATCGGCTCTTGAGCATTTTTAGGATGGCGAAGCTTCTAGTATAGCTTGGTTTTAGTTTAAAATTAAATCTGTACCAATTATATTTTGGCGTATAAGTGCCGTCAAAGTATTTTTCATATTCATCGACTTTGGGTGTGGCTAGGTCGATGAGTCCGGGCACGGGGATTTTTCTGGTAAACGTTTT
>JALVCY010000105.1 GCA_027009605.1 Saprospiraceae bacterium | reverse complement strand
AAATATCAAATAATGAAGTAAAATCCCAGACAAAAACCCAATCGTCTCAACCTGCGAAGCTCCCAACCCGAAGTCCAAAGGACGAGTCTCAACCAGGGAGCCAAAGGCGACCGTCTCAACTTCTTCAACTTTTTCAACTTTCTCAACTTTCTCAACTAACAGAATATCGAATGTAGAACGCCGAATAATGAATAATGAAGTAGAATCCCACAAAAACTCAAAACGCCACCAACCGAGCATCATAAGAATTCCGGTTATAAGGCAATTTCAAGAAATCAAGCGGCTGTTGACTCACTTTGATAAAAAACGAATAAGTGCCCCGTTGCGGCTGCCAGTTGACCCCCATATTCCAGCAATGGAGATTCCGTGAAAACCCAAAATCCGGATACGTAATCCTTTTGGCCTTAAAATCATAGCCGATATTGCCGATATTCAATTTCCACAGGCGGGTCAGTGGGATTCGTCCGCTGGTATTCACAGCATGCGTCCGAACCATAGGCTTGAGATGCCCATCGACTTTTTGAAAATCCAAGTTATAATTATGAGAGATTCTAAAGTCTTTGAACCAATCGAAAAAATGATCCGGTTGCGCCCCCTTTTTCTTATCTTTCTTTTTAGTCTCTTTTTTGCCTTTGATGGCATTCGACAGCTGCTGCAGGGAAAAACTGGTCGAAAACCGCATATAAAAACTGACAAACCGCAGCACTTTATGGTTCGTATTCCAGTAAAATTGATTGATGGATTGGCCGGCTTGATTGGCAGCATAAGGGTCAAATACCGCTCCCATGGAGACATTGGAAAAATTCTTGATGAGCTTGGAGCGGCCACTGATATTGACTTGGCTAAATCGAAGTGTGTCAGCAGCAAAATTGTAGCTCCCACTCATCGAAATATTATCAAAAAGCCGCATAATCTTAGTCGTCGAATCCTTGCGGGAAAAATACTTCGCTTCAAACAAATGCCCAATGCCATAGACTAGCGCCATCTGCTTGCCTCTAGCCGACGGCCGGCCATAAATGCCTTGGGGATAACGATAGTAGAGCCTAGTTTCCTCCGGATTCGTGCGACTCCCTGTCGGCAATTCTTGGAAATAATTAAATGGATCTCCCCGGTAATTTGGCGAATACCTAAAGCTGATACTCGGACTCATCGTATGTCGAAATCCCCGCAAAAATCCCCTTTTAAAGAGCAAAGTCCCAAATATTTTGGTATTCAGAGAAGCACTTGCGCTAAACGTCCTAACCGCTCCAAATCCATTCAGATGGGTCGTATCCACTCGCCCGTTGCGCAACGTATCCGGCGTAACGCTCAGGATGGAGCCATCGCCATTAAAAATGGTATCCATTTTCACCACAGGAGTAGGATTGAATTGATATTCTTCCCCTTTGAGATACCAAATCTCATCGTAATTGGCGCTGGGACTAAAATTAAAATATTTTAAAAAACGGTAAGATGCGCTGGTTTTTAAGCTGTGTTTGGCGCCGAGATTCAAGTTTTGCCACGTCGTCTTATCGAAGAGCGTAGTATCCGTGGTTTTGATGGTATTTCTGGTTTGTCCCGAATAGGTTAGGGAAAACTTTTCGTACCAACGCTCTTTCCCTATTTTTTGCTTGCGCTTAAAAGGATAAATCTGCGCCATATGCACGTCGATGGTGGGCAGGTTCAGGGTAACTTCTCCGGTGCGTACAATCTGAGAATGCCCCAAACTCGCCGTCAAAGAGAAAGGACTGGAAGGAAATTTTCGCCGGAAGGTCACATTCGATGTATATTGATTTTTCAAGACATTTTTGGCCCGGTTGAGTGTTGTACTTTCAAATTTATTGGATTCGATATTGACGCTTGCGCTAAAAGAGTTGTAGGGATGCGCATGACTATCTTGGCTATGTCTCCAAACGATTTTTTTGGGTCGGTTGATTTGTTTGCCCAACTCATTCGGCAGCTCCGTCTTGATAGAAGACATGGCGAAGGTAAATTCACCATTGTAGCGATACCGTTTTTTGTATTGCATCGCTGCTTGAAGCCCCCAACTGCCTTTCATATACAGGTCGCCGGTGAGTTTAAAATCATAATGGGGACCCAGTGGAAAATAATAGCCCACATTGCGCAAGCCAAATCCCAATTGGGGCGAATTTTCATAGTCTTGCGGAAAAATCAAACCGGCATGCCGTTTCTCCAAAATAGGGAAAAAACCAAACGGCAAAAATAAAGGGGTCGGGACGTCCATGATTTCGAGATTGGACGGGCCTACGACCACGACTTTATTGGGTACGACTTTTTGTTTTTTACTCCGGATCCCATAATGCGGATGGGGCGCATCACAGGTGGTAAAAATCGCATTTTTGCTATAGACATAATCCCGGGTATGCACACTGTCTTTCGCAAAAAACTTAGCTTTTTCCGAAAGGACATACAAATTGCTCTCGAAGGTGCGAGCATCAATAATTTGCCCTTTTTTAGTCTTAAAGTTATACCTTAACTTATTTGCTGTAAACTCCTGATTACCATCGGCAAAGTTGGGTTTTTCGATAGGTTTTTCCAGACTGTCTAAGATATAATCCGCCGTAATAATATTTGACTCCCAATCCAAGACAATGAGCCCGGCTTTCAGCGTAATCGTCGTATATTTCACAATGGCATTTCCGTACAAATAGATTTTCTTATGCTTCAAATCATAATCAATAGAATCACGAGCATCAAAAAACACCGGAGCATCCAAGCTATCCGGAGATATTTTATAACGCAATTTTAAGCTATCTACCGACGCCAAAGTATCCGTTTTTTGCGTAAGCGTATCCCCTTCCATGAGCGCCAAACTATCCGTCACTTGGGCCTGTCCAGCTTGCGCAAAAAACAAGAAAAACAAAAATATTACAGGAAAACACCATATTCCTGCGTTTAAGGAATTATATTTGTAGTATAAAACCGAAATAAGCCGGAAAGGAAGGAAGAAATTCTTTGTTTTTAAGGCTTTCAAGTGTGTATAGATTGGGTTTGGGCAATTTTTTTGTTACAACTGAATCTGTATCCCAAACTGATGATTATGCGAAACTACAGCTTCTATGGAATACTTTTTTTGTGCGTCAGCCTATTTAACGTAAATTTAACGGCTGAAGTCAACAATTTGGATGCAAAGGTGAAAAATTTTAACATTCCCACCCCTATTTTAAACGCCTTTTCCAATGCAAAGATAGAAAAAATAGTCATTGACGCCGGACATGGCGGCCACGACGGCGGGACTTCCGGTCTCCAAACCGTCGAAAAAAACATCACTTTAAACATCGCCCTGATGCTCGGCGAAGCCATTCAAGCCCGTTTCCCCGACCTAAAAATCATCTATACCCGCAAAACAGATATCTTTGTCCCCCTTTCCGAAAGGGCTCGAATCGCAAATGATGCACACGCCGACTTATTTATTTCCATTCACTGCAATGCGATGCCTGCGGGTGTGGTCGGACGCAAAATCCACGGCTCCGAAACCTACGTCTTAGGCGCCACCAAAAAAGAAAGAAACCTAGTCATCGCCAAAAGAGAAAACGAAGCCATCTTCTTAGAACGCAATCACGCCGACTATAATTTTTCCGATTCAGACTCCCCCGAATGGCATATTTTTATGAGTATGTATCAACAAAATTATCTGGAGCGGAGCATCCAATTTGCCGAAAAGGTCGAGCAAAAAATGCATGCCTATTCCAAGCGAAAAAGCCGCGGCGTATTGCAAAACAACTTCCACGTGCTGCGGGAAGTCGCCATGCCCAGTGTCCTTATCGAAACCGGCTATTTGACCAATTCATCTGACGAAAAATACCTAAAAAGCAAGGCCGGCCAAGCCCAAATCGTACAAGCCATCAGCGACGCTTTCTACGAATATAAGACCGGCATCGAAGCCAACAATGACTTTTTGGCGCAAGCAGAACCCGCTCCCCGGCAAAATGACCTAATCCTGGCGGAAAATACCACCGAAATCCCCCGCCCCGTCATCAAAAGGAGCCAACGAGCCATCGAAACCGCTTATAGCCCACCCCAACCACCCGTCGCCCAAAAAAAACAAGCCCCTAAACACCGCAGGGATGAACGGCCGACCCGCCAAAGACCAAAACCCAAAAGAAGCTTGCTGCGCCCCAAAGACCAAAGTCCAAAAACCAATGACCAGACCTACCACAGCATCAAACCCGTCACCCAAGTAAGCGGCCCCAAAATCATCTCGGTTTCGGAAGGTGCAAGAGCACCACAACCGGAAACCAAACGAGTCCCTACCCCGACACCCACCGTGAGCCGGCCGGTCTATACGAGACCCAAAAAGAAGATTGTGGATTTAAATAAGCTGAGTGTCACCCCGGTTTTTAAGATACAAATTGCGGCTTCAAAAAAACCTTTAAACCTAAAAACCCAAAAATATGCGGAACTATCCAATGTAGAAGTCGTTTATGAAAATGGATATTTTAAGTATTTGACCGGTCATACCAAGCATTGGTCGGATATTACGAGTATTTTCAAAGTCTTAAAGAAGAAGGGATTTAATGGCTTTATTGTTGCTTATTTGAATGATCAACGAATCGGCTTGCAAGAAGCCCGGGACTTGATTCAATAATTTTTGTTTTTTTTACTATGAGTTTGCTCCGAAAAGTCTAGTTTCTGAAATAAGCGTAAAATTAGCCGATTTTTATTTGGTTGGATGGTTTTTGTTCAAGCGTTGAGTGTGCTCCGAAAAGTCGGGTTTTTGAAATGGTTGGAACAGTTGCCAAATTTTATTCGGGAGGCATGTATTCTGTTCAATTGTTCAAGCGTTCAATCGTTCAACTGATTCTCATAATTAGTTGATTATCAGTGCTTTCAGTTGAACAGTTGAACAGTTGAACGATTGAACAAAATCCCCTAACAGAATAAAATTTGGTGGTTTGGCATCAGAATACTTTTAGGAGTAAACTCAACAGTTGAACAATTGAACAAAATTTCTACAAACCCCAAAACAGAACAAAATTTGGTATTTTTTTGGCAGAACA
>JALVCY010000104.1 GCA_027009605.1 Saprospiraceae bacterium | reverse complement strand
TAACCTTTGACCTTTAACCTTTGACCTTTAACCCTTAACCTTTGACCTTTAATAACCTTTAAACAGATGCAAAAACCTATCTTGGCATTCTTGATATTTTTAATTTTGGGTTGTCAATCTAAGCCTTCTAATCATGCCGCAGACACGACTCCCGCTGCTGTCAATGCGCCCCAATTAGCTCAAAAAACACCGCCGCAGCCGAGTGCAGATAGCTTGCCGCTGGATACCCCACCGGAAACAATTACAAATCCCACTCCCAAACCCATTCCCTCAACCCCGCCCAAAAGTACTCCCGCCCCATCACACAAAAAAACGGTCTCCAAAAGACAAAATAATTATCCCAAGATGACCAGCAAAAAATACATTACCGGTCGCTTCAACCAAAGAAAGCATCCCGATTTTGTGCGGCTGGATGACCGGTATTGTGCATATCCGGACATGTATTTGCGCAAGGAAGTCTATGCGGCCTTCCTAAAAATGAGAAACGCCGCCCAAAAAGACCATATTCGCCTAACCATTCGCTCTGCTACCCGAAATTTTTTCACCCAAAAGCGAATCTGGGAGAACAAATGGACCGGGAAAAGAAACTTGGCCGGAGGAGAAAACTTAGCTAAAACCACCAAAAGCCCTCTTCTAAGAGCCAAAAAAATACTCCGGTATTCGTCCATGCCCGGCAGCTCTCGTCATCATTGGGGAACCGACATCGACCTCAACGACTTAGCCAACTCCTACTTTGAAAGCGGCAAAGGATACAAAATGTACCAATGGATGCTCAAAAATGCCCACCAATACGGCTTTTACCAAGTCTATACAGCCAAAGGCCCCAAACGCCCCGTCGGCTACAACGAAGAAAGATGGCATTGGACTTACCTGCCCACTTCCAAAATAATCCTTCGCCAAGCCAAAAAAATCCTAAAAGATGAAGATTTTACGGGATTCTTGGGTTCGCAGACCGCCCCCCAAATACATATCGTTCAAAACTATGTTCTTGGGATTAATCCGGAGTGTCTTTGATGTGAAATATCTCTGCAAAATCCACCATTCTGTAAATCCTGATTCAGACAATTATCCCCAAAAAAAAGGATGCCTGCCGGCATCCTTTTTTTTAATTCTAATGCTCATGCTCCAACTCCCCCGCCTTACTCTGCGCATAGACGTAATACGCGCCTTTGGTCACGATTTTCATACCTTCGGGGATGGGATCCAATAATTTTACGGAAGTAAAACCATTAATAGTCGTCCCGGCGATGACTCGTAGTTTTTCAAATTCCACTTCTTCTTGAGCAGCATCCGGATGTGCCGCATAGACAAAAAGCGAGGCGCCGTCTTTGACAATGGCGGATTCAGGAATGGCGGATTCAGTGACATCATTCAACCAAATTTGCGCATTAATGAACAAATCCTTAAAAAATTTCGGCTTCTGACCGTCCAAATGCCCATGTACCCGAATGGTTTTAGAGTCCATATTAAATTCCTTTCCGATAATGCTCACTTCTCCGTCATAGACCGTTGAGCCTAAGGCGGGAATCACATAGCTGATTTTTTGCCCAATTTTTATTTTGGCTATGTCCTTTTCAAAAACATCTAATTCCAAATGCAGATGCCCATCGGAGACAATTTCCATCAATGGATTCATCGGATTGGCATACATGCCATTGTGTAAATTGATGGACGTAATATACCCGGTCATCGGCGAGTAAATCGGAATTTTTTGTCGAATGGTCTCCGGCGTTAAGGCAGCGGTGGAAATTCCCAAGTAAGCCAATTGCTTTCCAAGCCCCATTGTTTTGGCTTCCAAGATATTGACTTCCGCTTGGGCATTTTCCAGATTTTTGGTCACACCGGCTTGGGCCTGCACCAATTTTTGTTGGCGCTTTAATTCTAATTTTTTAAACGCCAATTGCGCTTTAGCTTCCAAATATTCCTGCTGCTTAATAATAAAATCCGGATTTTCAATATAAGCAATGATGGCACCTTTTTGGATGGCATTCCCTTCCACAAATTTTCGATTGCCACTCACAATACCGGCCGCTTTAGGCGTTACGGATGCGTAGGCACTCGGGGGCAATCCTAAAGTCCCTGTGGCTTTTACATAGTCGTTGACTTTCATGTCGGCTACCGTGCCAAACTCCAGGCCTATGGCTTTAATTTGTTCGGAAGTCAGGTGCAAACCTTCTTCATGCCCTTCTTCTTCATCGTGTGCATCATGCTGATTATCAACGACTTCTGAATGAGTTGCATGGTCATCTTCATCATGTTCTTTACAGGATGTTAATAAAAACAGTGTAGCCAAAACCGGCCAAATTAAGAGAAATTTTATATTTTTCATGGTTGAATTTTATTGATGGGTGAGAAATAGGAAGTGGGCAACGGCCTTATTATGTGCGATGAGTTGCTCCAAATATTTTTGTTTATTAGAGCTCATCATTTGAAGCGCATTCAATAATTCCAAATAAGACAATTCGCCTGCTTCGTAATTTAATTGCGTCATACGTATCATTTCGGGATTGATTTTCTCGATTTGTTTTTCGTAAAAATCAATACCTTTTTGATACAGCACAATTTGATTTTTGGCTTCGGTTAATTTTTGCTGATAGTCCAACTCTTTTTGTTCCAGTTCAGCTTGCGCCAAATGAATACTAATTTTTTGAGCCTTTATTTTTTGCTTTTGCTGACTATTAAACAAAGGTAAACGCACACCGGCTTCTACCCCACTCCACCAGCCGCCATCAAAATATTTTTGTGCAGAATAGCCCAAGCTGAAAGTGGGTTTAGTAGCTGATTTCAACAAATCCACTTTGGCTTTTTCAATGGCAATTTGCTGATGACTTCTTTGTAGCCAAAGGTTCTCTTTTTCGCTTTCGCCAAAAGTCAAAGCTTTGAGACGGCCTTGGGTGGTCACCGGATTCGGGCTATGAAGCAGGGTCGCTAAATTTTGCTCTTGAGCTTTAATTTTTAATTTTACTTGCGCCAAAAGCAAATGATATTCTTCCAACTTAGCTTGAATCGCCAACGGCTCTATCCCATTGGTTGCGCCGGCCGAAAGACGAGCTTGAGCTATTTCCAAATAGGTAGCATAGGTGCTCAACCACTCTTCATAGAGTGCCTGCAATTCCTTTTCATATTGAATTTCAAAATAAGATTTACGCACTAGATATTTCAACTCCGCTTCCGTAATATCTTGATTTACAGCACTTTGTAATAACAATTGATCTTGATAGGTGTTTTGTGCCTTGGTCAAGCTCCTATTAGGAATGGATTGGGTAATACCGATTTGATTGACTTGAGCCGGATTATTTTTAAATAGGCCGTCTCCTTGATAAGTGAATTCGGTCGCACCCAAATTATATTTCCGGTGCTGCAAGGCTCTATTTTTTTCCATTGTCAATTGAGCGGCACGCATTTTCGGATGATGAGCCAAGGCCATTTGAATGGCTTCATCCAGGCTTGGCGTTTGGGTCTGAGCTTGCGCAAAAATAGACATAGTCACCAAGACTAAAATCATCATGGTTTCTTTGGGCATCTTCAATGACTTTGAATGACGGGCCATCCAATTCTCCAGCCAATAATACAACAAAGGCAAAATGACCAAAGTCAAAATAGTCGCCGACATCAATCCACCAATCACCACCGTCGCCAACGGACGTTGCACTTCTGCCCCACCTGAAGTCGAAATCGCCATCGGCAAAAATCCAAAAGAAGCCACCGCAGCCGTCATCAATACCGGTCGCAACCGGACACTTGTGCCCATCATAATTCGTTTTTTAATATCATCAATTCCTTCGGCTTTTAATTGATTCAAATAGCCAATTAACACAATCCCATTCAATACCGCCACACCAAACAAAGCTATAAATCCAATCCCCGCCGAAATACTAAACGGCAATCCCCTCAACTCCAAAGCCCACACGCCCCCAATAGCCGACAATGGAATGGCCGTAAAAATCAAAACCGCTTGCGCAAAAGAGCCAAACGTAAAGAAAAGCAAGATAAAAATCAAAGCCAAAGCAATCGGCAAAGCCACCGCTAGACGGGCATTGGCTGCTTTCAAATTTTCAAATTGACCTCCGTAGGTAAAATAATAGCCCGGGGGCAGTTTTACTTCTTTGTCCAAAGCCGATTTTATATTTTCGACTAAGCTCTCCACGTCTGTATCCCCGACATTGACTCCAATGGTAATACGGCGATTGGTATTCTCTCTGGAAACTTGCATAGGTGCATCTTCCAAGCTAATATCTGCCACACTACTTAAAGGCACTTGAGTTCCATTAGCCAAAGTCACAAACAAATCTTCCACATCATGGATGCCGGAGCGGTTGGCTTCATTTAATCTGACGACCATATCAAACCGCTTCTCCCCTTCAAAAACGATTCCCGCTTTTTCGCCTGCAAAGGCCGTCCGAATGACTTGATTTACCTCCTTCACATGGAGTCCATATTGAGCCATTTTGGCATAATTGTAATGGATGATAATCTGCGGCATGCCGATGGTT
>JALVCY010000103.1 GCA_027009605.1 Saprospiraceae bacterium | reverse complement strand
TAAAAAAGAACAGTATTATTTTAATCGAGAAACCGGAGAAACTGTCTTTAGGTATCGAATCAATACCAACGAGCATATTGAGAGCGGCTGTGTCATTTTCGGCGACAAAATCTTCCACGTGCGCCGTCGGGGAAGCCCGGCCAATCCTTACGAAATGACCTTATACATGTCCACTAAGATGAGTGAAGAATGGCGACCGGTGATTACTTTTAAGCGAGAAGATGACTATGGAGTGGGTTTGGAGTTGCCGGTGGTTTCTACGAATGCGGATGGGGATACCATTTTGTTTTTTCAAAATCGGCAGTACCGGTATTATGCACCGAGAAACCGGATTGACTTCTACGCCTACAACATGACCAAGGACACGGTGCTATGGAAGAAGAGCGACATTTCTCCGGACGTGAGCAACAAAGAACGGGCAGTAATGGATCAAGCAAATCACCGGATTTTCTTTATCAGCCGTTATTCTGTTTTTTGTTGGGATATGGAAACGGGAGAAGAGATTTGGCGAACGGATTTAGACTATGCAGGCTTGCTAAGCTCCGACTATCTGTATCATGAAGGTAAAGTGATTACCGTAACGGATCAAGGATTTCTTATTGCTTTTGATGCGGATACCGGGCAACGGCTCTACTACCAGAAAAAAGGGGGTTGCTGCGTAGCTGACATTAGAATACATAAGGATAAGATTTATTATTCAGATACGGACTTGTTTGTCAGCGATTTGAATACGGGTAAAACGATATGGCAATACAACGAAGATGGCGGGTTTAATGGCTCGCCGGTATTTGATGATGAAAAAGGACTGATGTATATAATGAGTCAGTATTACATCTATGCCTTGAAGATACCGGAATAAAGATTAGCCCCTAGCTGATTTCGGCCGGGGGCTTTTTGGTAACGCCGATTTTAATCGGTGCAAAAGATTCTTTTTTTCGATTAGATTCGGACTTTCGTTTTGTACTTTCGTAAAAATAGGTGTCTGACATTGATAGTATACTATACTGATTATCAGTAGGTTATATGTGTGTTGACGCAAGAAAAATGACTTTTGATTGACTTTGACGAAAGTCGCTTTGTAATATGCTAAAAGAGTGTTATCTTACCCTACATAGCCGGTGCCACCGTAAATGAAGGCAGTCCAAGAGTAGATGGACAAGGAAATTACTCCAAAGAAGACTTCGTCCTGTACGGATCCATCCATATGCAGATGCGGAATGACCCAAATCTTAAAGTGAAGTTGGAAAAGTTATTTCATGGGAAGTATGGTGATAAATTCCGAATAGATCAATAAAAACAGAAAATGAAATACACATTAATTCTCTTCCTATTTTACTTTGGTTGGGTAGGTTGTCATCCTAAGCCGGTGCAAAAGCCTGTTAAGCCGATACCTACTAAGCCGGAGGACTCAGTCGTTCTCTGGAAGATACCGTTGTTCCAAGATACGGCTCCACGGGATTTGATACATTTTGACATGCTCCTTAATAGTCATAACCAGTTGGTTTATTCCTTGGGTACGCAAGGTAATCCATATAATTATGAGACGCTTCGATGTATAGATGTTAAGACGAGGGAAGTGATTTGGGAGTGGACGGGAAGTGCGTTGCAAAGCTGGGAAGTTATTGGGGATTTGGCCTATATTAATCAAGGACGAATACATGATTGTTTGAATCTTTTAACGGGGGATGTAATATGGCATAACAGTCATGAAAATATCTCCGGAGAGCCATTTAGTTCTCATTACAAAGATTTAATTTTTTCTATGCAAGATTATGGAAGTAGTCAGGAACCAAATAGAACCGACTTTCGAATAGCAAACATACATGCCGGTGATTGGCAGATTATTTTTACATCACAGAGAAATGCGGAAGGGTATTCGGGAAGTGTTCAAGCACCGACTGCTTATATTGATTCATTGGGGGATACCATACTAGTTTTTCAAGATCGGAGATACGGTATGCAGTTGAATCCATGGTATAAGATTGAGTTAAAGGCGTATAACTTGACGCAGCGAAAGATGGTTTGGGAAAATTTTAATATTTCTAATGAAGTGAGTAATATCGTGAATCCACCCCGAATAGATGAAGCGAAAAAGCGGGTTTACTTTTACACCGACGAAACGGCTTTTTGTTTCGACTTGGAGACGGGAGCAGAAATCTGGAAGGTGGATTCCGGCTTAGGCGGAAATCTAGGTGGCTCTTATTTCTTACACGACGGGAAGTTAATGACCATCAATGACGGCGGCATGTTTATGGCACTAGATGAAGAAACCGGAACCATACTCTTTTCTGAAAAGCAAGGTGGCTGTTGTGTGGAGAATGCAAAAATCTATGGTGATCGAATTTACTTTACGGATTCCGAAATTTTTATTGCGGATGTAAATACAGGAAAACGCACTTGGAAGTATTGGGGTATAGGAGATTTTCGGGGTGGTGTAGCCGTGGACGAAGCCAATAAGGTGATGTATGCTTCCACAGATTATTTTTTGTATTGCTTAAAACTGCCTGAGTACTAAAAGGGATTAGCCCCTAGCTGATTACGGCCGGGGGCTTTTTGATAACGCCGATTTTAATCGGTGGAAAATTTTTGGGAAAATCGGCTCGAACACTTGCGGCTGTAGCCCATTTACCTTTCACATCCCCTTATGCTTCCGCAAAAGCCAAAACATGCCCATCCAAATCCGAAATATAACCCACCGTATCGCCCCAATCCCTTGCCTGCAAAGGGCTGACAGCAACACCACCCAGCCGGATACCCCGCTCCAAATAGCCCTGCGCATCCGTCACCTTTAGGTACAATTCGCACCTTGGGACTCCATTGCCTTTAGCCGGATGGGGCAAATGCCCGGAAATTATTTTGGCTATTCCGTCTTCCGGCATCAAGCCTAATTTCACCGTATCAGAAAGTTGAAATTCGGTCATACCCGGTACATTCAGGCTAGGCTTCATTTGCAAAACCTGTTCATAAAAGTCCGTACTTTGGGCTTGATGACCAACATATAGGATGAACTCAATGGATGGCATTTTTTAGTTTTTTTGGTTAGCAAGGTTATTCCAATTCAGAGAATATTGAGCTTCTCCCCAAAACCGGATTTGTGATTTACTTTTGACTCCACAAAGTAGCATTTATTTAGAGAACTCCACAACTAATGCCTAAAAAATCACAGCGAGCGCCTAAACTTTCTCGACTCAACTTCTTCAAAACCACTAAGAACCCTAAGCTCACTAAGGGTAATAGAAAACTGCAGAATGCCCAATACCAAATAATGAAGTCAAAACCCTAGCAAATACCCAAATCTTCTCAACTAGAGAGCCGAAGGCGAACGCCTCAACTAACGAAGCGAAGCGAGTGAATCAACTAGCGCAGCGATTCAACTTTCTCAACTTCTTCAACCACAAAAACCAAATATCCAGCAATGCAGTCAAGAACAAACCACAACACTAGCCAAAGACCAAAAGCAGCTTGCTGCGCCCCAAAGACCAAAGCCCCTCAAGCCCGCAACATAAAATAAATCACCGGCCCCGACACAGCCACATACAACCAAAAAGGAAAAACCCAACGAGCCAATTTCCTATGACGTTCATCTTGCCCCGTAATCGCCCGGATGTAAGTAAACAAAATAAAAGGCAAAATCGCCCCCGCCAAAATAATATGTGTCGCCAATAAAATCAGGTAAAGCGTTCTAACGATACCTTCACCACCAAATTTGGTTTCCGGCGTAGTCAAATGATAAGTCACATAACTCACCAAAAACAAAGAAGATAAGACAATAGCGGCAGTCATTATTTGACGATGTGTCCGGATATTTTTCTGCTTAATCTGCCACAATCCTAAGACCAATAAAGCAGCCGTAATAGAATTAATCGCCGCATTGACTCCCGCCAAAAAACTAAAATCAATATCCGTAGCAATTTTAATCCGACGCATCATCCCGACCACCAAAAATACAATAATGGAGACCCCGACCGCCAACCGGTTGAGCATTTTTTCTCTTTGTTTGGGGGTTAGGCTCATTTTTCGGTTTCTCTTTTTAGTTCTGCTTTGGGTGTTTTTTTCGGGGGCAGGAAGAGCGCCAATTGCCGCACAAACAACTGAATATCAGCATCTTGCGACAAATCATACTGCTTGCGCAAATGCCCTTCTCGATCCATCAAAAAGCCTTTACCTTTGAGATTGGAGTCAGCGGCAGGCAGGGCTTTCGCCAAATCTTCTTTTCCGGAAGGAGATAAAGTCTTGATTTGAGCCGTATCTTCAATAGGATAATTTCCGTCCACAAAAAAGAGCACATCTTGCCGGTTATCGAATTGGTCATGCATCTTGGTCAATGCTTCCCGGGCGGCATCGCTCCCATCTAAAAAATAAATAGCCACCACTTTCCCTTGAAAGGTATTGGCATCCTTGGAAAGATTAGCAATCTGCCCATAATCTTCTAATTGGGCGAAGAGATTTTTGCGGTAACGCACCCCTTTGTTCATGTAATACATCGCCAACAGGGGAAATCCTACCAACACCATCATGGCTACTAAAAATCCTGTTTTATTCTTCTTTTGTTTATGCTCCATGCTGTTTAGATTACCTTTGGCGTTCAATTTGTCCTTCGGACGTTCAAGTTGTGCTTCGCACGTTCAATTGCCTTCGGCGTTCAATTGCCTTCGGCGTTCAAATTTTTTCGTGCTTTTCGTGTTTTTCGTGGTTTAAAAACTTGTGGCTTTCGTGGTTTAACCATCTTGGGGATTTTTGGATGTCGTCCACCCGTTAGGCCGTTACACCGTTCATTAGGGCGAACACAAGGTTAGCCCCTACGGCGTTCAAATTTTTTCGTGCTTTTCGTGTTTTTCGTGGTTTAAAAACTTGTGGCTTTCGTGGTTTAACCATTTTGGGGATTTTTGGATGTCGTCCACCCGTTAGGCCGTTACACCGTTCATTAGGGCGAACACAAGGTTAGCCCCTACGGCGTTCATTTTTTTTTCGTGCTTTTCGTGTTTTTCGTGGTTTAAAAACTTGTGGCTTTC
>JALVCY010000102.1 GCA_027009605.1 Saprospiraceae bacterium | reverse complement strand
GGAAATTAAATCTGCGTATATCTGCGGGAAAAGAAAGTAGTGAGCGGTGAGTAGTGAGTGGTGAGAGATTCCAAGAAAGAAATCTACGAACATCTGCGGGAAATTAAATCTGCGTATATCTGCGGGATTAAATCTGCGTATATCTGCGGGATTAAATCTGCGAAAATCTGCGGGAAAGAAATCTGCGCAAATCTGCGGGAAAAAAATCAGCGTACATCTGCAGGAAAAATCTGCGCATCCCGACAGCTGTACGAGAGCGAAAAAAAACATCGCAGGAAAAGAATCAACACGGCAAACAGAGAACCACTTCATTTATCGAGCCCCAAAAGAAATCAAGAAAATAGCTAAAACCGATAAAGCCAACCCAAAATATTGGTATCTTGAAAAACGATCCCGAAAAATAACCACCGCAAAAAACGCCGCCAAAACTATAATCCCAACATTATTTAACGTAAAGAAAACCGAAGCATCCAAGTCGCTACCCAACGCTTTGAGCATGAAATAAATCGCACCGTAATTCGGTAAGCCCAAAGCGATGCCGGCAATTATATTTTTTTGTTTTAGATGTTCTTTGCCGCTAACGAGCAGGGGGATTAGACCGACAAGACCTATCACACCGGCGGTGCCAAATAGGGTCGCAATGAATACCGGGTCGGCACTTTGGGTCGCCACTCTCTTTTCAACGACCAAGAAGATGATTTCGATTAAGCTGGCAAAGACTAGGGTAAAAATGGGGATGGCGAGTTTGAAGTCTATTTTTTGGGACTTTGAAGCCGGTTGAGAAGGATAATTGGTGAAGAAAATAGCTAAAATGGCAGCAACGACCCCCAACCATTTATAGAGATTCATCTCTTCGTGCATATACAAAAAAGAAAAAACCACGGTAAATCCTAACGACATTTTTTGCATGATCGCGCCGGCTGTGATGCCGTAATATTTCACGGTTTGAGCTGCCAAATTAAAACCCGTAATAAATAGAAATCCCAAAAGAATGGCCCACCCAAACCAAGGCGCTTCCAAGGACGACTTTTGCAAAGGAAATTGACCGATATCTAGCCAAGCGACTAATACGCAGGTGACATAGTTAAAGACAATAGCCTGAAAAATGTCAATTTTATACTTGCCGTATAGCTTGAAAACAATACCTAGGAGCGTCGTAAATAAAATGGAAAGCAATAGGGCAATCATATTCTTGTGTTGGATTGAAGGCGCAAAGGTGCACCTTTTTTGCTTCAAATGTAACCCGTTGGGCCGCCTGGTCGTGCGTAAAGGTGGCGTAGTATTTTCCCAAGTTTCTGTTTTTGGCAAAGTATTCTTATCTTGCGCAAATGAAGAAGAAATGGGTTTTGATGGTTCTTTTGCTATTTTCTTTGGGGGCGGTGTCTAAATCCAAACCCTTGTGGGGCTTCTTTGGGCACAAGCACATCGGCCGGTTAGCGGTCTTTACTCTGCCCCAAGAGATGATTGGCTTCTATAAGAAAAATATTGAGTGGATTACCGAGCATAGTCCGGATCCCGATCGGCGAAGATATGCCCTGAAAGTGGAAGCGCCCAGGCATTATATTGACCTGGACCGCTGGGGAGAGCCGCCTTTTCCCGAATTGACCAGGGATTGGGTGACGGATGCCATGCGGCATACGGATATTTCGATTTTGTCGCAAGACGGGGATACGATTCCTTTGGTCAAAGCGGATCAAATTGATTGGGCGACGACGAAAAAGGTGCGTGTGTCTCGATATATGATTCCCGTCAAGACTTATCAATCGTTTTTTCGCAAGCATATTCATAATCGGCAAAAATATGATTGTGCTTCTTTGCAGGAACTCGGGGCGAATAAAGACTTTCCTTGCGGAAAATTATTGGTCAACGATCACTTATTTGCGGATGGCCTGAATCCGTATTATACGGAGTATTTGATGAGGCAATTGACTAGGGCTTTTCAAGCGGGTGACGTGTCAAGGATTTTGCATCGAAGTGCTGATTTGGGGCATTATATTGCCGATGGGCATGTCCCCTTGCATACGACCGAAAACTACAACGGCCAATTGACCGGTCAAGTGGGAATTCATGCTTTTTGGGAGAGTAGAATTCCGGAATTATTTGCGGATGAACAGTATGATTATTTTGTGGGCAAGGCGGATTATATTAGGGATAAGCGCCAATGGATTTGGGATTATGTGACCCAAAGTCATAGTTATGTAGATTCTGTTTTGTCCATCGAAAAGCACTTGCGCCAAACCTATCCGGCCGATGAGCAAATGTGCTTTGAACAACACAATACCATCATGGTCAAAACGCCTTGCAAGCCCTTTGCGGCGGCCTATCAAAAGGCGATGAACGGGATGGTTGAAGACCGTTTCCGGAAGGCCATCCATAGCGTTGGATCGGCTTGGTATTCTGCTTGGGTGGATGCGGGGCGACCGAATTTGGATTTATTGGATTCGGAGGATGTCCTTTCGGAAAAAGATAGTTTGCAGCAGTATTATGAGAAGGGTAAAATTAAGGGGAGATCACATTGGGAGTGATGGTCGAATAAAAGAAACAAAAAGGGTTTTCGTGTGCTCAGTGGTTAGGTATTACGCTTCTCCTTACCACTAAGATTACTTAGAATACACTAAGTTTACACTAAGAAGCATTACCCGGGCATGAATTTGACTACAGAAACTTGAGTTTTATAGGAAAGCCCTTAAGAAACAAAATAAAGATTTGTGGACTCCAAAGCAATGTTTAAAATATGACTTTTGGGATTAGGTTTAATGATTGGACAACGGTAATGAAATAGAGCTTTTGAAGAGAATTCGCAATTAGTTTGAAAAAAAGGGAAATGACCAACTGGCCATTTCCCCTTAAATATCTTGGGTGTAAAGAAAGCTAGAATTTCATAGCCTCCTTCTTTGTATCCAACAGCGCTATATGAGACTAGTATGCTGTGTGCTTGAGACCTATAAAATTGGAACTATCCCTTAGTAATCTTCACCGACACGGCACCGGTTTCATTACTCAAGCGAAGAATATAGTTGCCTGCCGGAATGGTAGGATTTATCCGTAAGCTTTCTTGGTGTTTCCCTTGGTTTTTTTCTTGGTTGGAGAAGAAGGTCCGGATGCATTTTCCCGAAAGGTCAAAGAGTTTTAGCGAAAGCTGCTCCGGTTGTTTAAGGGAATACTCAAAATTGGTTTCCGAAAGGATGGGGTTCGGATAGATTAGGATATTTTCGACCGGCGAAAAATCTACGACGCCTACCGCAAATTCGGTAATGAATCTGACCATTGCCATCTGCTGTTTATTGCCGATAATCTGTTTGCCCAAAACCACCAGTTTTCCATCCGGCTGAAAAAGCAGGGCATCTCCTAGTAGATGGTGAGAGATCGGAAGCAGATAGACTCCATTGTTTCCAAAGTCGGTGTCCAATTGCCCATTGGAGGAAAATCGGATAAGGGTGTTAACTGAAGAGGAATGAGCATTTACAAGAATTTTGCCATCGGGTTGATTGATGATGGAAGTAATTCTCTCGATTCCGGCTAAGGTATCTATTATTATGCCGTTGGTTCCAAAGTTCATGTCTAGTGTACCATCAGGCAAAACCTTGGTCAGCGCCGCAAAGTGTGTTGAGTTAATCATGGCATCGCCCCCAATCAAAAACGAGCTGTCTTCTTGGACTAAAAAACTAAAACAGACATCGGAGCTTTCATTGCTGACATCAATAACGGAGACTCCATTGGTTCCAAAATCGGTATCGGGCGTCCCATCGGGGTTGAGTTGTAGCAAGACAAGGTCTTTGCCGGTATCGAATACTGCCCGTCCGGCAATAATCAATTTTTGATTCGGCAGGACTTCAATCTTATAGGCTCTTGAGTTGCTTACGCCAAAATCGTTGATATAGAGTCCATTATCAGCAAAAGTAGAGTCTAGTAACCCATTGGGATGAAATCTCATAGCCATTAAAACACTAGTAGAATCATCTTTGGTAAAATAGCCGCAAAGGACAATTTTTTGATCGGCTTGTATGGCCACATCATACCCTCTGTCAGCAAGCCCTTGGTAATCAAAAGTAAAGTGTCCATTATACGCAAACAGACTGTCCAACTGTCCATTCGATAGATAACGAGCCAATACTATATCTAAAGAACTGAGACCGTTGGAACGTCCGACCACTAGTATCTTGCCATCGTCTTGGACGATAGAAGAATAAGGAAAATCAGATTTTTGATATCCTGATATATCTAATAGTGATATTCCATTATCTGCAAAACCGGCATCTAATTGGCCTTCGGGTGTAAATTTGGCAAGGGCAAAATCATAGCCTTCTAAACCGGCCACTCCATATCCGGATACAATAAATTTACCGTCCGGTAATAGGGACACGGTCGAAGAGCCGGAATTTTGGAGTCCAACGGCTATAGAAGTGATGCCATCGATACCAAAAGATGGGTCTAAGGAGATTTGGCCTTGTAATAAGCTTAAGGAAAAGAAGCTGGCCAAAAGAAAGTGGTAATATTTCATAATTTAGGTTTGAAATTAAACAAATATGTAACTATTTAGGTGTCCCTATTTTTTGACCAAAATAGTCCTAGCTAAACAGTTATACAAATATGTAACTATTTAGGTGCCCCTATTTTAAGGCAAAAAGGGCATTTTTTGACGAAAATAGTCCTAGCTAAACAGTTACACAAATATAGTTTAAGAACGATGAGCCAATAGATAGCGTTGTTATATGTTGTTATTTTGTATTTTTTTAGTTATCTGCTAATTTTTGTTAGAGTTTCTTTATGATAACTAGTGCGATTGAGACTAGGTGTCGCCCCGCCGGGGCTTCTAGTATCGTGCGGATGTTGTCTGTTACAAAGGTGTTGCCTCGCCGGGGTTGACAACAGAGACGACGCATCCGAGATGCCCACTCTTGAAAGCCCCAGCGGGGGGGGGGCAAAATACCCATACCTGAGCCCCGGCGGGACGACATCTTTAAGACTAAAATAGTCGGGATATAGCTCCGTAGGAGGGACACCACGCTGCACTAGGGTACAAAAATTGACTTTTCGG
>JALVCY010000101.1 GCA_027009605.1 Saprospiraceae bacterium | reverse complement strand
GGCACTTGGGGTGGGGTAGATAGCTTGTATTTCTTGACAGAACCCATGTATGGTAACATCGAAATCAACCCGGATTTGACCATTACTTATACGCCTACGTCCAATATTTGTGAACGCACAGAAGAATTGGTTTATGAATTTTGTAATCCAAACGGATGTGTTTCGACAGAATTAAATATTTGTATAGAATGTGATGACATTGTGATTTTTACGGCAGTATCCCCCAACGGCGACGGTGTAAATGATGCCTTCTATATCGCCAATATCGAAAAATATCCGAACAATGAATTAACGATATTCAATCGTTGGGGCAACCTAGTCTATCACACCAAAACCTACCGCAATAAATGGGACGGCAGATGGAGAGATAAGTACTTGCCGGACGGGACGTATTACTATGTCCTACGACTGAATGATGAAGCGGGCCGGACGTTTAGCGGGTATTTTCAGATAAAGCGATAAATAAACAAAAATGACTTGCAGGCAGCATAAAGCAAATTTATCATATCTATTGGCTAAAAAATTGAACAAAAATAGCCATCATGAAACGTTTGCCTGCCTTTCTCATTTTTATCCTACTCTTTTCCTTTGGCTCAATCAAAGCCAATAAAACTGCCATTTTACCGCCCCCGCCGCCGGAAATACATGTGGATCCGGATACCATTTTTGAATTGAATTGCTACAAGTCGAGCTATGAAGTATATGGATATTCCCCGGCAGATAGTGTCATTTTGTATTGGGTGTTGCCTGATGGCTCGATTTCGGACACGAATGCCATTGAAATTAATTACGTTGGGGATTATTTTTTAGTTGGCGTGGATACGGTGGCACATGATACGACGATTCAGACAGTTCATGTTACGGGTAATTTTTCGTCTCCCGTTTATTATGTTTCGATGCCAAATAATCCACCGCTTTGTGGGGATACTCTGCATGTTGATATGGGGAGTACCGGTCATTATCAATGGAAAACGCCCTATGGAACGATTTCGAATGCTGATTTGGTTATTTATGAAAAAGGGAATTATTTGCTGTGGGTCTGGGATGCCTATTCGGGATGTGATGATATATTTGCTTTCACGGTTGACCAAGATTGTACTTTTGGCAAGGTTACCGGTCTGTTTTATTACGATTATGATCAGGATCAAGTCAAAGACTTGGAAGAGCCCTTAATGACCAAGCAGGTTGCCCAAAAAGTGACTGTTAGCCCCACCGGTGAAACCTTGTTTGCCCCTTTCGGAAAATATTATAAATACATGGATTTTGGTGTGTTACATACTTTTGATTGGGTAGTAGATCCGGCTTGGCAGTTGACCACCAATAATGCTTCTGTATCCGTGCCCGGAGAGCCCAATACCCTGACGGAAATCGAATATGGAATGTATCCAAACTACCAGCATCATGGCATGAATATTTATATACCTTATGAACCCCCACGGTGTAACACGGAAGTCAGTTTTACCAATTTAATTGCCAATACCGGTACTTATCCGGAACATGGAAAAATTGTCGTTACCTATGATACACTCTGCTCCTTCGTCGCAACGGACGGAATCCATGATGCTAGCCAGCATACGATTACGTGGACGTATAATGAGATTTTGCCACTTTACGAAAGGTTTGAAGGAGTCATGACTTTTTTGATGCCGGATGAAAATTATATCGGTACGGAATTGCATTTTTTGGCGCAAGTCTATATTGACCAAAATGGGGTCGATGTCTTGAAAGATACTTACTCTTTTATACCCGTCGTCCACTGCGCCTTTGACCCGAATGACAAGCTGGTCATGCCGGCCGGCGTAGGGGAACAACACCTGACTCTATTTGGAACTGAATTGCAATATCGAATTCACTTTGAAAATGAAGGCAATGCCGAAGCTGTGAATATTGTAGTGGAAGATAAATTAGATAACAATTTGGATGTCAATAGTTTACATGTAGTTAATTCGAGTCATTCCGTACAACCTTCCTTGAGAGACGGAGTGATTACATTTGCGTTTGATTCTATTTTTTTAGCACCGGGAGCCGGCGGCTTTGTGGAGTATGCCATTATGCCAAAAGCGAACCTTCCGGAAAAGACTAAAATTGAAAATACGGCAAGCATATTTTTTGATTTGAATCCGCCCATCGTTACCAATACTACTTGGAATACTTTAGTGAGTGCCATCCCGCATGTTGATAAGCAAGAAGCCTGTGTACCATTTACGGTGCATTATACCGCTGAAGCCTTGACCAATTTCAATTGGCTTTTTCCGGGTGGCTCGCCGGCCACTTCACAAGAGCAAGATGTTTGGGTAACCTATCAGACGAAAGGGGAATTTGAATCCCAACTAAATTTTAATGGCGTATCTATTCCGGTCTCCATCGTAGCGAAAGATGTGCCGGATGCTGAATACAATTTTTCAGTAACCGACCTAACGATTACTACCGAAAACCATAGTACGGATGCCCAAAGTTATTGGTGGGATTTTGGGGATGGGACGAATTCTACCGAAGAAAATCCCATTCACGAATTTTCTAATTCAAGCGGTAATTACAATATTGTTTTGGTGGCTACCAACGAATGTGGGTCTGATACTATTAGCCGGAGTTTATTTATTACCGGTTCTACTGATTTGCAAGGTAATTTTAGTCTGGAATTATTTCCCAACCCTAGTCATGGAAGCTGTACCCTGCAAATTCAAACCCCACAAGCTTCACCCGTTAAATGCCTAATTTGGGATGCACTCGGTCGCCAAGTCTATCAAGCAAAATGGCCGGCAACCACCCAACTCAATGCAAAATTAGATATTCAACGTCTTGCCAAAGGAAGTTACCATTATGCCGTAATGGTGGGAGAAAAAGTAAAATTTGGGCTGCTTAGTGTGGAGTGACGATGGTGTGCATACCATGAATGAGCCCGCTCCTGAATTTAGTTTTTACCGCCTGCTTTAGCTTTTACCGTCTGCTTTAGCTTTTACCGTCTGCTTTAGCTGACGGATAAAAAAACTAAGTGGGAAGCCGGCTTTAGCCGCATTATTTTATTTTTTGGGTAACCAAATGGGGCTAAAGCCCCAAGTAGTTTTGCTTTCTGTCCGGCAAAGCAAGCCCAAAGCTTGGCGCTGAATCTCGCCGGTACTTCCGAATTCATTCGGAAAGTGGAGAGCAAGCTTATTTCAGCCAAATAAATTTGGCTGCTACCAAAAAACAGTCAATGGGGCTAAAGCCCCTAAGAGTTTTGCTTCTTGTCGGCAAAGCAAGCCCAAAGCTTGGCGCTGAATCTCGCCGGTACTTCCGAATTCATTTGGGAGATGGAGAGTCAGCTTTTGTCAGCCAAATAAATTTGGCTGCTACCAAGTCAATGGGGCTAAAGCCCCTAAGAGTTTTGCTTCTTGTCGGCAAAGCAAGCCCAAAGCTTGGCGCTAAATCTCGCCGGTACTTCCGAATTCATTTGGGAGATGGAGAGTCAGCTTATTTCAGCCAAATAAATTTGGCTGCTACCAAAAAACAGTCAATGGGGCTAAAGCCCCTAAGAGTTTTGCTTCTTGTCCGGCAAAGTAAAACCAACGGTAAATGATGCACTACACCAGTTTCCCACTATTCCAAGCCAAATAAGCCTTAATAAATGGATCTAGCCCACCATTCAGTACGGCATCTGTATTGCGAGTTTCATAATTGGTACGATGGTCTTTGACCCGGCGATCATCTAAGACGTAGGAGCGGATTTGGGAGCCCCATTCGATTTTGGTTTTACCGGCTTCGATTTCGTCTCTTTCGGCGTGTTGTTTTTGGAGTTCGATATCATAGAGTCGGGATTTAAGCATTTGCATGGCTTTATCCCGGTTTCGGTGTTGGGAGCGTTGGTCTTGGCATTCGGCAACGACACCCGAAGGGATATGGGTGATTCTGATAGCCGATTCGGTTTTATTGACGTGCTGTCCGCCGGCACCGCTTGCGCGAAAAGTATCTACTTTTAGGTCGGCCGGATTGATGTCGATTTCGATGGTATTGTCGATTAGTGGATAGACAAAAACCGAAGCAAAAGATGTTTGGCGTTTTCCTTGAGCGTTGAACGGACTGACTCTGACCAATCTATGTACGCCGTTTTCTCCTTTAAGGTAGCCGTAGGCATATTCGCCTTCAAACTCCAAGGTTACGGACTTGACCCCGGCCACATCGCCGGGTACACGGCCCAATTCGGTAATTTTATAGCCGGATTTTTCACCCCACATGACATACATCCGGAAGAGCATTTCTGACCAATCATTGGCTTCTGTCCCACCGGCGCCACTATTGATGGTCAAAATACAACTCAAATGGTCTTCTTCCTTATCCAAGGTCATTTTGAACTCCAGGTCATCCAGCGTTTTGACCAATTTGGCGTAAGCCGCTTCTACCACATCTTCGGATTCTTCGCCCAG
This sequence comes from Saprospiraceae bacterium, assembly GCA_027009605.1. Classification (GTDB taxonomy): domain Bacteria; phylum Bacteroidota; class Bacteroidia; order Chitinophagales; family Saprospiraceae; genus HyVt-613. The sequence continues at coordinate 650 of JALVCY010000101.1, read as the reverse complement.
TTGCTGAAACTCATAAAGCACTTCCAAGTCTTCCAATTGCTCGTTTAAGGTCTTAAAATCCTTGACGATGCGTTTGTGTGTAGAGAGTTCTTTACTAATTTTTTCGGCACGTTTAGAGTCGTTCCAGAATTCCGGTGAGTAAGTTTCCCGGTCTAAATCTTCAATTTCAATCAATCTTCGATCGACGTCAAAGGTATTCCCTAACAGATTGGACTCTGCTTTCAAGGGATTTAAGTTGTTCTGCAGTCATTTTTTGTATTCGTTATAGAGCCTTTCGGCAAAATGAAGGGCAAAGATAGGATTTTTTTTAGTTTACACGGAAAATTAGATTGTTTTGGCTTTGCCGCTTAATGGTTTTGGAATTTTAGTTCCAAAATGTTTCAGTAGTTTAACGAAGTACCGAAGTCTTAAATATTTTTACTCAGACATAATTTTCTGACTTTTATTTTTTTGGGGTAACCAAATGGGGCTAAAGCCCCTAATAGACTTGCTTCTAATCCGTTGGTTAAAACCAACGGTAAAGCAAGCCCAATGCTTGGCTGAATCTTGCCGGTACTTCCGAATTTATTCGGGAGAAGGAGATCAAGCTTATTTCAGCCAAATAAATTTGGCTGCTACCAAGCCGGCAAGTCCCTATTTTAAAGGATATT
>JALVCY010000100.1 GCA_027009605.1 Saprospiraceae bacterium | reverse complement strand
GAATCAACTAACGAAGTCCGTAGGACAAGTGAATCAACTAGCGCAGCGAATCAACTTCATCAACTCTCTCAACTAAAATCCCAAACAGAAATCCAAATCTCAAATGATGAGCAAAATCCCAATAAATACCCAAATCATCTCAACCTGCGAAGCACTCAACCCGAAGTCCGTATCCACGATAGTAATCGGGACAGTCTCAACTAGGAAGCCAAAGGCGACCGTCTCAACTTTCTAAACTAGCACAGCGAATCAACCAAATAAACTAAAAAGCCCCCCCAATCGTTTTTTATTCACTAACTTGCAACAGATTCCCGACAAATACCGGAATTAAGCATTGCCTGATGACAAAAACGACTATTATGACAGATTTGACTAGATTTTTCACGGGTCTTTTATTGGTTTTATTGGTTTTTCCCGCAAGGGCACAATACTTTGGACGGAATAAACCCCAATACGAAAAGAAAAAATTTGAAGTGGTGGAGACACCGCATTTTCGGATTTACCATTATTTGACCCAACCCGACCCGGTCTATCGAGTGGCGGATGAAAGCGAGATGTGGTATCTGTCGCATTTTCCGGTATTCCAAGATACATTGCAGGGCAAAAATCCGATGATTGTCTATAATGATCATCCTGATTTTAAGCAGACAACGGCTATCGGGGGAGATATCGGGGTCGGTACCGGCGGGGTGACGGATGCTTTTAAACAGCGGATTGTCTTTCCTTTTGCCATGTCTAATCAGCAGACGAATCATGTCATCGGCCATGAAATGGTGCATGCTTTTCAGTATAATATGATTATTTATGGCGATTCGACTAATCTCCGTAATTTAGGCAATTTGCCCCTTTGGATGACGGAAGGCCTTGCGGAATATATGTCCATCGGCCGCCATGATGCACAGACAGCGATGTGGATGCGGGAAGCCGTCAACAATGACGATATCCCCGAATTGAAGAAAATGGATAATCCCAAATATTTTCCCTATCGCTGGGGGCATGCCTTTTGGGCTTTTTTGACCGCCAAATATGGGGATGAAGTCATCCGGCCTTTATATGAAAATACAGCCCTCCTAGGTTTGGAGAATGCGGTGGCACTGACTTTGACCACATCTTTAGATTCGTTGTCCGGGGAGTGGCAGGCAGCGATTAAAGAACAATTTGGGGCGGCCATCGCAGGCAAAAAGAAGAATCATTATGGCAAAAAAATCCTTTCGGATAAAAATGCCGGCTATATGAATATCGCTCCGAGTATCAGTCCCAATGGCCGGTATTTGGTCTTTCTTTCGGAAAAAGAATTGTTTTCCATGGATTTGTATTTGGCGGATGCCCGTAGTGGAAAGATTTTGCGCAAGCTGACCAGCACGGTACGGGACGGGCATATTGATGCGTTGAATTTTATGGAATCTTCCGGTGCTTGGTCGCCCCACAGTGACCAATTTGCCTACGTTATCTATGCCAAAGGTCAAAATCGCTTGCTTATCAAGGATGTGAAAACCGGAAAAACCAAAAAAGAAGTTCAGCTTAAAGGGGTGCCGGCTTTCACGAATCCGACTTGGTCGCCGGATGGAAAAACCATTGTGGTAGCGGGTTTGGTTGAAGGGCAGATTGATTTGTATAGTTATAATCTGAAGACGGGAAAGGTCACGCAGTTGACCGATGATATCTATGACGAAATATTGCCCGCATGGTCGCCGGATGGCACTAAAATCGCGTTTTCTTCTGACCAATGGAGTCAGCAAAATGGGCGGACTTATGGCAAATGGACGCATAATATTACCCTGCTTGATGTGGCTACCGGCCAAAAAGAAGTATTGCCTATTTTTAATCAGGCTGATAATATGAATCCGGTTTTCAATCAAGACAATGACTTGCTATTCTTGTCTGACCGGGATGGCTATCGCAACATGTACCGCTACGATATGGACGCCGGGCAAGTCTATCAAATGACGGATTTGGCCGTGGGTATCTCCGGTATTACGCCTTATGCGCCGACAATTAGTGTTTCGCGCAAGCGGGATCGCATCATCTACAATGTTTTTGGAGACGGCAAGTATTTAATCAAACAAGGAAAAGCCGAGAAGTTTTTAAATGAAAAAGTGAGTCCGGATGATGTTCATTTGGCCGGAAATCAATTGTTTGAGCCGGCTGCCGGTACGCTCCAAATAGTGGATATTCATTTAGAAAATTTTGACCGGCACAAGCCCCTGAGTCATTCCGACTTGAAAACGGTTAAGTATAAATCCAAATTTAAGTTGGATTATTTGGCCGGCAGTGGAGGCGTGGGTGTTGGTACGGGTAATTTTGGGACATCCACGGGTTTGGCCGGTGGGATACAGATGTTATTTAGTGATATTTTGGGGAGACATCAGTTGACGTCGATTGTGGCCTTGAATGGAGATATTTTGGATTTTGGGGGAATGGTGTCTTATGTCAATCAAGTCAATAAAATAGGTTGGGGAGTGACCTTGTCTCATATTCCGTATCGCTCGGGGCGTTATAACCGGCCGGCATTGGATTCGATAAGGCTAAATAATACGATTGTTCAGGCAGTACGGTACTCATTGGATATTCAGCGGCTCTTTGAAAACCGGGTGGGAGGCTTTGTTTTTTACCCGTTTTCTACCGTGATGCGTGTGGAAGGAGGGGTGACACTCAACCGCTACGGCTATCGAATCGATCGCTATAACACTTATACCGATTTGTCCGGGCGATATAAGTATGGAGAAGACCGAAAGAAATTACCGGCTCCGGATGGGTTTGGTCTGTATAGTGCCAACACGGCTTTGGTGGGTGATAATTCCTACTTTGGTTTGACCGCTCCCCTGAAAGGATATCGGTATCGCTTGGGTGTGGAGCAGAATGTGGGTACGTTTCAATTTGCTAATGTGACCTTGGATGGCCGCTATTATTGGAGATTGAAACCTTTTACCTTGGCGGCTCGCGGGTTGCATTTCGGGCGGTATGGCCGGGATGCGAATAGGCTGTATCCAATTTATTTGGGCAATCCGGTGTTGGTTCGCGGTTTTTATGGATTGAACCGATCGGAAGTGAACCGGATAGTCGGCAGCAAAGTGTTAGTAGGTAATGCAGAAGTACGGCTGCCTTTTACCGGGCCCAAGCGATTGGCTTTGATTCCGTCGAAGTATATTTTGACGGATTTGAATGTATTTTTTGATAGTGGAGTGGCTTATTTTGAAAAAGATCAATTTGCGGATAAATATAAGGGGACGGACTATGCCCCATTGTTTTTGATGAGTGTCGGGGTTTCTTTGCGGGTTAATTTGTTTGGGGCGATGGTCGTGGAGCCGTTTTATGCGATTCCGTTAGGCAAGGAATTGTCCCGGCTTCGCGGTGGCTTTGGGCTTAATTTTGCTCCGGGCTGGTAGGCTTTGTACTTTTTTTATCAAACTTTTCAAAAGTTTTAAACTTACTTTTCAAAAGTTTTAAACTGACTTTTCAAAAGTTTTAAACTTTTGGAAAGTTATCCAACAAACCATCAACACCACAAAAAAATGCGCCTAACTCCACTATTCCTATGTTGGTTGTATGCCGGGTTGCTTTCGGCGCAATCCTTATATTTTCCGCCCGTCAATGGCAATGAATGGGAGACCACCACGCCCGAATCGCTGTCTTGGTGTACCGATTCTATTCAACCGCTATATGATTTTTTGGAAGCGGAAGAGACGAAGGCTTTTTTGGTTTTGAAGGATGGGCGAATCGTTTTGGAGCAATATTTCGGGAATTTTAAGCAGAATAATGTGTGGTATTGGGCTTCGGCGGGCAAAAGCCTGACTTCTTTCTTGGTGGGACTGGCGCAGCAGCAGGGGAGTTTGTCGCTGGATGATCCGACGAGTTTGTATTTGGGGCAAGGCTGGACTTCTTGTGATAGCCTTGCGGAAAATCAGCGGACGATTTGGCACCAATTGACGATGACCACCGGTTTTGATGATGGCTTCCCCAATTTTGATTGCTTGTCGCCTTCGTGCCTGCATTGTATTGCGGAAGTGGGGGAGCGTTGGGCATATCATAATTCGCCTTACACCTTGTTGGATTCGGTGTTGTTTTATAGTACGGGGCAGGATGCTACGGATTTTTTTCAAAGTCATCTGGCCACTCAGACCGGTATGTCCGGAAATTATACCCAAATCGGAAATAACCATGTCTTTTTTAGTACGCCTAGGGTGATGGCGAGATTTGGGCTGTTGATGTTGAATCAAGGATCTTGGAATCAAACGCCCATCCTGACCGATGCCGATTATTATCAATCCATGATTCATCCTTCCCAAAACCTAAATCCTGCCTATGGATACTTGTGGTGGTTGAATGGGCAGGATTTTTATCGGCTTCCGCAAACGCAAAATGTATTTTCCGGAGCGTTGATTCCCCATGCGCCGGCGGATATGTATGCGGCATTGGGTAAAAACGGGCAGTTACTAAATGTGGTGCCTTCAGAAAATTTAGTAGTCGTCCGGATGGGCAAGTCGTCCGGTCAATTTTTGGTGGAAACCCAACTCAATGATAAAATTTGGGAATATCTTAATGCCATTCGGTGTCAAACCGTTGCCGTCCAAAAACCTGATTTAGCACCGGTTTTGCGGCTTTCGCCAAATCCCACCCAAGGCAAAATCACCATCACTATCCATCCCCATTTTGCGCAAGCCGACCTAGAAATCATCAATGCCCAAGGTCAAGTGATTTTTGCGAAAGCATATAATGAATTGAATAACAAGGAGTTAGACCTATCTTTTTTGCCGAAAGGTCTGTATTTTGTATGGATAAAAACGGCTCAATCTATTTTTGTCCGCCAAATTACAAAGGAATAGCCTATTTTAAAATAGATGAACGAAAGTCTTATTTTTCCTTTATTTTTGTGGGAGCATTATAAAAAAAATGTAACTGTTTAGGTGCCCCAATTTTTAGATAGAAAATAGGCATTTTTGTGGGTGTTGAAGCTACAATTTTTGAAGCGTAGCTGGGCTACGTGAGAAAATTTTAGCAAAAACAGGCGCAAAAAGGGCATTTTCTAGCAAAAATTAGCGGGTGGCTAAAT
>JALVCY010000099.1 GCA_027009605.1 Saprospiraceae bacterium | reverse complement strand
GGGTTAAGGGTTAAGGGTAGGCGGTATCCAAACCACCAAGATGATTGAACCACGAAAGGCACGAAAGGCACGAAAGGCACGACATTTTTTTTACCACGAAAGACACGAAAAACACGAAAAAATATGTATGCCGCCGTAGGGGCGAACCTTGTGTTCGCCCAAATGAATGGTGTAACGCCCTTGAATGCCCGAAGGGCAAATTGAACGTGCGAAGCACAAATTGAACCTGCCGGCAGCAGGCAGACGCCGCAGGCAATTACAATTTTGTGGAGCCGAGAACAAGCCACCTAATTAGACCCATTTTAGCAAACTCACATCGTTAGAACCCCACCAACCGTATTCCTGCCTGCGCCGGTCACTAACGGGCTGCTATTGGGGCTGCCGTATTGGCGGAGTAGGGCGAGTAAGGCGATGAGTAGGGATTCTTTGTAGTTGATTAGCTGAGGGGTGGGGATGATGATTTCCAGGTTAGAAGGCGCAAAATGTTTAATTCTTTCGATTAAGTAGGTGTTATGTGCCCCGCCGCCGGTGATGAGTAATTGATGATTGGGATGCTTGGCATAGGGGATGAGCCGGTTAATTTCTTTGGCAATTTCAAAGGCGGCTAGCTCAACGATGGTGGCCATTTTGTTGGGGATGGTATCGTCGAACGCTAGAGTAGGGTCGGTCATATTGTCTCTAACCCATTGATTATCAAGTGATTTTGGGGGCTCTTGTTGCAGGAAATCTAATTTTTGGAGTTGGTTGTAAAGCGTTGGGTTGAGGCTTCCTTTTCGAGCGAGTTGTCCGCCGGAGTCATAGGCTAGGTTTAGTTTTCCCGCAAGGGCATCCAAAATTTGATTGGTTCCAATAATATCATAACCTACAAATCCATCACGGGTATGACAGGCGATATTGGCAATTCCCCCTAGATTGAGAAAGAAATCGTAGTCGGTGAGTAGCCATTCGTCCACGACAGGAGCTAAGGGGGCGCCTTGCCCGCCGGCTGCAATGTCCGCCGTCCTAAAATCAAAAATAACGGGAAGTCCGCATTTTTCCGCAAGGTGATTGCCCTGTCCTATCTGAAGCGAAAATCCCTTTTCAGGAAAATGAAAAACCGTATGCCCGTGGGACGCTACTAAATCTATTTTAAGCTTGCGCTGAGCCACAAATGTGCGTACTTGATTGCCCATCCAACGCCCCAAATCAGCATCGGTTTCCAACAATTCTACCGGCGACATCGTTGTCGTTTTGCGCAAGCGGGCTTGCCACTCCGGCGGATAAGCGATGGTCTCTGCGTCAAGAATTTGCCAGCGGATTTGACCTTTTTGGGGGCGTCCGTCAAAAGTAAATTGACAGTGTGCGATGTCCAATCCGTCCAGCGAACTGCCGGACATTAAACCGATGATATGATGAGTAGGCATAGGGCTGATGTTTTATTCCCGGTAACTGTTTAGATACCCACTATTTTGGTTAAAAAATGCCCTTTTTGCGTCTGTTTTTGCTAAAATTTTTTCACGTAGCCCAGCTACGCTTCAAAAATTGTAGCTTCAACATCCACAAAAATGCCTATTTTTTGCCCTAAAATAGGAGCACCTAAACAGTTACTATTCCCGAATGTTTAATTGATCTAAAATGAAGGCATAGACCAGTGCCACTTCCTTGAGATATTCAAACCGGCCGGAAGCCCCCGAATGCCCGGTCTCCATATCGGTACGCAAGAGAAGTGGGGTGAAGTTGGTTTTGGCCAAGCGTAATTTGGCGACCCATTTGGCGGGTTCCCAATACTGAACTTGAGAATCGTGCAAGCCGGTGGTGACCAATAAAGCGGGGTAGTCTTGCAAGACCACATTGTCATAAGGCGAATAGGATTTGATGTAATCGTAATAAATCTTATCGTGGGGATTGCCCCATTCGTCATATTCACCGGTGGTCAAGGGGATGGAATCGTCGAGCATCGTGGTCACTACGTCCACAAAAGGGACTTGAGCCACTACGCCTTGATACAGTTGGGGCGCCATATTGATGACGGCACCCATCAGCAAACCGCCGGCACTGCCTCCTTGGGCAAATAACCGGTCTGGAGATGTGTATCCTTGGTCGATGAGATATTGGCTGACATCAATGAAGTCTGTAAATGTATTCATTTTCCGGAGCAATTTGCCATCTTCATACCACTGCCGCCCCCATTCTTGCCCCCCGCGGATATGGGCAATGACATACACAAACCCGCGATCCAACAAGCTTAAGCGCACACTGCTAAAATAGGGGTCAATACTATGCCCATACGAGCCATAAGCGTATTGTAGCAAGGGCGATTGGCCGTCTTTTTTTAGTCCTTTTTTGTACACCATGGAGACCGGAATCCGGGCTTTACCATCCCTTGCGGTAACAAAAAAGCGCTCCGATTGGTAATGATTCGGGTCAAAATCCCCCAAAACTTCTTTTTGTTTTAGCAGGGTTTTTTCTTTCGTTACCATATCAAAGTCATAGACAGAGTCCGGCGTGGTCATTGAAGTATAGCTAAAACGTAAAATCGAAGTGTCAAAATCCAAGTTCGTCGTTGGATAAGCCGAAAAGGCCGCTTCATCAAAATCCATATAATAGTCTTCCCCGTCAAAAGGATAGACATGGATTTGTTTGGTCGCTTCTTTGCGCTCACTCAAGACCATGAAATCTTTGAAAATGTCTATGTCTGAAAGCAACACCTTATCGTTGTGCGGGATGACTTCTTCCCAATTGGATTTTTCGGTTTTGGCTAGGTTTGTTTTCATTAGCCTGAAATTTTGGGCTTGCCAATTGGTGAGTACATAAAACCGGTCTTCATAATGCGCAATATGATATTCATGGTCTCTTTCTCTAGGCTGGAAAACTTGGAATTTGCCGGTTGGTTGGTGGGCATCCAATATCCGCATTTCGGTAGAAAGTGTCGAATACGAACCGATGACTAAGTATTTTTGGGATTTGGTTTTGTAGATGTAGCATCTAAAAGTCTCGTCTTTTTCGTGAAAGACTAAGGCATCGTTGGATTCTTTGTGCCCTAATTGGTGGCGATAGATTTTGTCAGGACGAAGCGTTTTGTCTTTTTTGGTGTAGAAGAAGGTTTGGCTGTCATTGGCCCAAACGGAGTGCCCGGTGGTATTGGGGATGGTATCTTTTAGGATTTTTCCGGTGGTCAAATCTTTGACATAGAGCGTATATTTGCGTCTGGATACGGTATCGACGCTGTACGCCAATAACTTATTATCCGGGCTGACGGCCAATCCCCCGACTTGAAAGTAGTCAAAGCCCTTGGCCATTTCATTGACATTGAGCATGATTTCTTCCTGATTATCAAGCGATTGCGCCTTGCGGCAAAAAATAGGATATTCTTTTCCTTCTTCGTACCGGGTATAATACCAATAGCCGTTTTTTAGATAGGGGACGGACATATCCGTTTCCTTGATGCGCCCTTTAATCTCTTGAAACAACTCTTTTTGGAAGTCTTCGGTGGGGCTCATGACTTGGTCGGTATAGTCATTTTCGGCCTTTAGGTAGTCGATGACTTTGGGGTCTTCCCGTTGATTGAGCCAGTAATAAGGGTCGATACGGGTATCCCCATGGATGGTCAATGGTTTGGGCCGGCGTTCGGCTAGGGGGGCTTGCGCAAAAAGTGGTTTCATACTTTTATTTTGTGGGTCTTTCCCGTTGCCGGAAAATGGTTTTGTAAAAAGGAAGCGCAAAGATACAGCCTAACTACTCAGCATGGTTGTTTTTTTGAAAAAATCTGCAAGGGCGAATGGCATTCGCCACGCTAAAAGCCCCCCCCCAGTAAAAGCCCAATAAAAGCCCACCCATGAACAAAAACCCAAAAATCGAGTTGAACAAAACAAAAAAGCCATGTCCGTCGAGCCCTATAAAAGAATACCCTGCGGTGTTTATGACCATTTTGAGTTAGCAGCGATGCGTCGCACGAAGGTCAATATCCGTTACCGGGATGAAGAAGGTGCGGAACAGACCTTGGAAAACGCCGTCATCACCAACCTGAAAAGCATCGAAAAAATAGAATATGCCATCCTAAGCACCGGGCAAAAAATCAGATTAGATTGGGTCATCCAGCTCAATGATTTGGTGATTCAAGACCAAGCCGGTTGTTATTTGTGATGCGAACCTAAAAAGATGAAGAAATTCTCCATAAAAGAGCGGATAAAGAGTTTTGGATATGCCTTTGCGGGTATGCGCACGCTTTTTTTGGAGGAGCACAATGCTTATTTGCATGTTTTGGGGATGGTTGTGGCTATTGGGATGGGACTTTTTTTGGGGTTAAGTCGGCTGGAGTGGGTTGCAATTGTGATTTGCATCGGTTCGGTCTTTGCCATGGAGCTCCTAAACAGCAGCATCGAAGCCCTAGCCGACCATGTCAACCCCGAATACCACAATCAGATCAAGAAAGTCAAAGATTTAGCCGCTGCCGCCGTCTTGGTAGTGGCTATGATGTCGGTGGTGGTCGGACTTCTTGTTTTTCTCCCTAAATTGTTGAACGGAATAAGCGGAATAAAATAAGCGGTATAACGGTATAACGGTATAACGGCATAACGGCTAGGCAGCCAAGAGAGCATTCCCCCTTTGAACGCCGAAGGCAACTAACGGTGTAACGGTATAGCGGTATAACGGTGTAACGGTATAACGGTGTAATGGTATAACGGCTAGGCCGCCAAGAGAGCGTTCCCCCTTTGAACGCCGAAGGCAATTGAACGCCCGAAGGGCAAATTGAACGTGCGAAGCACAAATTGAACCAAAGGTCAAAGGTGAAAGGCCAAGGGTCAAAGGTGAAGACGGCTAAAAAATCTTGCAACTATATCAATTACAGAATCCCAAATATCATATAATGAAGTAAAATCCCAATCAAAAACCCACATCTCTAAACTAGCGAAGCGAATCAACTAACGAAGTCCGTAGGACAAGTGAATCAACTAGCGCAGCGAATCAACTTCATCAACTCTCTCAATTAAAATCCCAATAAATACCCAAATCATCTCAACCTGCGAAGCACTCAACCCGAAGTCCGAAGGACAAGTCTCAACTAGGAAGCCAAAGGCGA
>JALVCY010000098.1 GCA_027009605.1 Saprospiraceae bacterium | reverse complement strand
AAAAAGCTCTTGGCTGCCTGCTCGTTATACCGTTGAGTTGGCTCCTAAAAGTATTGTGCTGTAATACTGCCAAATTTTATTCTGGGTGGAGATTTTGTTCAATCGTTCAACTGTTCAACTGTTCAACTGAAACCGCTGATAATCAACCTATTGGAGTTCAATTTGTCCTTCGGACGTTCAAGGGAACTCGCTCTTGGCTGCCTAGCCGTTAAGTTCAAGAATCAAGATTTCTTTCTTGCCTTCCCGTTATACCGTTATACCGCTATACCGTTAGACCGTTCATTGCCTTCGGCGTTCAAGGGAAAAAGCTCTTGGCTGCCTGCTCGTTATACCGTTGAGTTGACTCCTAAAAGTATTGTGCTGTAATACTGCCAAATTTTATTCTGGGTGGAGATTTTGTTCAATCGTTCAACTGTTCAACTGTTCAATTGAAACCGCTGATAATCAACCTATTGGAGTTCAATTTGTCCTTCGGACGTTCAAATTGCCCTTCGGACGTTCAATGTCCTTCGGACGTTCAAGGGAACTCGCTCTTGGCTGCCTAGCCGTTAAGTTCAAGAATCAAGATTTCTTTCTTGCCTTCCCGTTATACCGTTATACCGCTATACCGTTAGACCGTTCATTGCCTTCGGCGTTCAATGGGAAAAAGCTCTTGGCTGCCTGCTCGTTATACCGTTGAGTTGACTCCTAAAAGTATTGTGCTGTAATACTGCCAAATTTTATTCTGTGTGGAGATTTTGTTCAATCGTTCAACTGTTCAACTGTTCAATTGAAACCGCTGATAATCAACCTATTGGAGTTCAATTTGTCCTTCGGACGTTCAAATTGCCCTTCGGGCGTTCAATGTCCTTCGGACGTTCAAGGGAACTCGCTCTTGGCTGCCTAGCCGTTAAGTTCAAGAATCAAGATTTCTTTCTTGCCTTCCCGTTATACCGTTATACCGCTATACCGTTAGACCGTTCATTGCCTTCGGCGTTCAAGGGAAAAAGCTCTTGGCTGCCTTCCCGTTATACCGTTACACCGTTACACCGTAATACCGTTACACCGTTACACCGATGTACCGAAACTGAAGTCAAGAAAAAACCTCTACCGTAGCCAAAGACCAAAAGCGCCACAGGCGCGCCCTAAAGACCAAAGACCCAAAAAACCAATCAGAATCCCAAATCTATCAACTAGCGAAGCGAATCAACTAGCGAAGCTTGCGAGCGAATCAACTAGCGCAGCGAATCAACTTCTTCAACTAAAAACCCAAACAGAATTCCAAATGTCATATAATGAGTAAAATCCCAATCAAACACCCAAACCGTCTCAACCTGCGAAGCTCTCAACCCGAAGTCCGAATCCACGATAGTAATCGGGACGAGTCTCAACCCAGTGAGCCGTAGGCGAACGTCTCAACCTTCTCAACCCAAAATCCCCTCCAATTTCTTCTTCTCTACCTCCCAATTAAACACCTCCCGAGCCACCGCTGCCGCCTTTACCATTTTTTGATAATCCGCTTCATTTTGCATCAAGTAATTGACTTGAGCGGCCACGGCATCCGGAGTCAATTCCGAGAGCAACAAGCCCATCGGATGCTCCGAGAGAATACGCCGGTACTCCGGGAAATTCATATTTAAAGAAGGAACACCTGCCATCATATAATCAAAAAACTTGTTGGCTAAGGAGTAGAAATAATTCAGGCTGTCCCCTTCCAGCAAGTTAATGCCCAACCAAGATTGGCGGGTCATCTCGGCGAGTTGTTCCGGCCGGACGTGGCCTTTGAAAACGACTTTGTGGGTCAGACCTTCTTTTTGGGTCAATGCTTTGAGTTCTGCTTCCAAATCACCCATACCAACTAGCCAAAGCCGGGCGCCTTCGATTTGGTGCATGGCGAGAATGGCGGCTTCTATTCCCCGCCCCCGGTTCAGCACTCCTTGATAAAGGATGATTTTGGGATTAGGCTTAGGACTTAGATTTTCTTCTTTTAGTGTGGGTACATTTCTGATGATGTGGAATTTTTTGGCATATTTTTGCGTAAGCACTTCGCCTAAGGTCTCCGAAACTGTGATGCAAGCGCCCGCCTTGGGAATCCCATAACGGGCGATTTGCTCCCATACTTTTTTGACCCAAGGACGCCCCGCCAATTCGGGTACTTCCGTAAAATACTCATGCGCATCATAGATTAGATGCAAACCGGGACGACGCTCCACCACCTGCGCACAAGCCAATAAAGTATCCAAATCCACGGCATACAAAACATCCATTTTTTGCGCCAGCAACCAACGCTTCAAAGCTCGATAAAACTGAAAATAAAACCACTTGCCCCGCTCAGCACTCACCTTCAAACGGACTTGCTCAAAATCTCGCTTCACCAGCGCTTCAGATGATTTTTTTTCACGCCCCACCAAGGTCACCTGATGCCCCATCTCCACCAAGGCCGTGCAAATACGTATCATCCGCTGGTCATAAACCAAGTCGTTCGTCACAGTACAAATGATATGCTTAGGCGTCTTCATGGAGTTGATATTTTTGGCCGGATATTTCAAGAACTCCTTCGTCGATAAGAAACGCTAAGGCCTGCCGGACTTTGGGATGATGCTTAAAAGAAAAGGACTGAAGCAAGAGCTTCTCTTCGGTGGGGTTGTTGGTCAAAATGGATAGGATTTTGGCCTTATAGCGCTCGTAGTCTTCCTTGGACAATTCGACCTTGTGACGGCCTAAACAGACATCGCAAATCCCGCAAGTCACATCCGATTCTTCCCCAAAGTAATGAATTAAGGAAAGACTCCTACAAGCCTTATTTTCAGCATATTGTATGGCTTTGGTTATTCTTTCATAGAGCCTGTTTTTACGAAAGTTGAAGGCTTCCAAGTCAATGGACAAGTTTTCTACCGGGACACGTTCCCGCAAGAAGGTAATCCTAGGATTTTCGGTCTGCGGCCGATAGTCAATAATCCCTGCTTTCGCAATAAAACCAATCTGCTTTTGCAGGGTGGGAATGGAGATGTTCAGGAAATTAGCGATTGACGATTCATTGAGATTGACAAAGTTCAAAAAGGCTTGTCCTTGGGCACTTCTCAATAAGGTTTTCAGTAGGTTCTCGACATTTGGATTCTGCAAAAGAAACTCATATACATCCAAGCGATCCACCTTAAACATCATCGAAGAAGGCAAATAAAAACTCTCCGAAATAACCAACCACCCCTCCTGCTCCAACACCCGCAAGGCATGCATCGTCACCAAGACATCCAAGCGGTAAGTCTTCGTAAATTGATGAAAATCAAATTCAAAACTCGCCCCTTCCGGGGATCCGACTGCTAATTGATAATAATTGGACAAGGCCCGATAAGTTTGTCGCAAGACATCCATAGACGGGAAGGAAAGCTCATGGACGTATTCCAAATGCTGGCGATCGCCATGATTATACAAAAGCACGGCGTAGGATTTTTTACCATCCCGCCCGGCTCGACCGGCTTCTTGGTAATAGGCTTCCAAACTCGCCGGCAAATCCATGTGTACGACCACCCGCACATCCGGTTTGTCGATGCCCATCCCAAAGGCATTGGTGCTGACCATTACCCGGGTACGACCGGATTTCCAATCATCTTGGCGTTGGGTTCGCTCTTCCATAGACAGGCCGGCGTGATAAAATTGGGCATTAATCCGGTGCTTGCGCAACAAGGCAGAAATATCCTTAGTCAATCGTCGATTGCGTGCATACACGATGGCCGTACCTTTCACATTCATCAGAATCTCGACTAACTTATCTTCTTTTCGGCTCACATAAATAACCGAATAAGATAGATTCTGCCGCACAAAACTCCCCTGAAAGAAAGCACCATTCTTAAACTTTAACTTTTCTTGTATGTCCTTTGCCACATCAGCAGTGGCCGTGGCCGTCAGAGCCAAAACAGGCGTCCCTTTCGGTAAAAACTCACGGATATCAGCGATTTGGAGATAAGGTGGCCGAAAATCATAACCCCACTGAGAAATACAATGCGCTTCATCCACAGCCAACAAATTAACTTTCATCTTTTTTATCCGCTCAATGACCATAAAATTGAGCAAACGCTCCGGCGACAAATACAATACCTTAATATCGCCATAGACACAGTTATCCAACACCCGGTCAATATCCTTCATGTACATCCCCGAAAAAACTGCTTCAGCCTTAATCCCCAGCTTTCGCAAATTCTCCACTTGGTCTTTCATCAAAGCAATCAAAGGCGAAATCACGATGGTAATCCCTTCTTGAACTAAGGCAGGCACTTGGTAGCAAATGGATTTTCCGCCCCCCGTAGGCAATAGCGCCAAGGTATCCCGACCATCCAATACGGATTGAATAATCTCTTCCTGCAAGGGCCGAAAAGTGTCATATCCCCAATATTGCTTTAGTATTTCTCTTGGTGAAGGCATCCTGCAAAGTTAGGGATATTTGGGTTAGTTTTTTTGTGGAAGTTGAGAAGTTGATTCGCTCGCAAGCTTCGCTAGTTGAGAAAGTTGATTCACTCGCTGCGCTTCGTTAGTTGATTCGCTTCGCTAGTTGTTAAGATTTGGATTCTTGCTGGGGTTTTGACTTCATTATTCGGTATTCGGTATTCGGCATTCGTTATTCTGCAAGCTTATAGGTTTTGGGGGCGATTTTGGGGGAGATTTCCAAAATTCTGTTGGGTTGGGATTCTTCGGGGGTGAGCCGGGCGGATGGCTTCGTTCCTTTGGTAAACTTTGAGTAACTGTTTAGGTGCCCCAATTTTTAGATAGAAAATAGGCATTTTTGTGGATGTTGAAGCTACAATTTTTGAAGCGTAGCTGGGCTACGTGAGAAAATTTTAGCAAAAACAGGCGCAAAAAGGGCATTTACTAGCAAAAATTAGCGGGTGGCTAAATAGTTACAATTTTGAAAATCTAGGAGGACTTTACTTCAAAGCATAGACGCCTTGCACCCAACGGAGTTTATTGCCGGAGTAAAAATGATTGACGGGTTGGAAGCCGGCTTCTAAGATGTATTGGTCGGTATGTCGATTGAGATTGCAACCATCGGCCAAGCCTTTCCATACGGGATTAAGGATTTCTTGAAGCCCTCCGTAAAATT
>JALVCY010000097.1 GCA_027009605.1 Saprospiraceae bacterium | reverse complement strand
CCGTCTCTGATGATGATGCATGTTCAGCCAGCATAGCCCTGGCCCGTTCTATTGTCATTCGCATTATCTTTGCTTTTGTCCGGAGCAAAGTTCAGGCGGCGTTTTTGGCTAGGCAAGAGGTACTTGGCCGGACGGATACTTTTAATCAATAATTAATTTCTCCACTCCAATCTTTCCATCCAGCACCACCTTTACCAAATAAATGCCTTTCGGCAAATGCCCAACATCAACTTTATTCCCTTTTTGTGCAAGCACCAACTCTCCTAAAGCATTGTAAATCATTACGTTATCAATGGCTTGCTGAATCTTTGCAGAAATGTAAATGATGTCATCGGCTGGATTGGGTCGGATAGAAATTGCTGTCCGGTCAATCTCATCTAGGCCAACCGGAATCATGGTTACCATTGTATTTTGGGTTGTATTTGTCGCAATGGCATCATTAAAATCAAAAATAATGTAGGCAGTATTTTCGATTTTGGTATAGTCTGAAAGCCCTGGTTGGGGTTTGATTTCGTAGGTAACAAAACCATGACTCTCGGGCTCATTATGTGTACTGTCCGGCAAATTAATATTTTTGAAGTAAAATTCAACGGCATGACCTTTTACGGAAGTCTGCACCGGAAAACTGCTATTCACAACTCGCAAAGTGCTGATGTCTAAATTTGTGTCAATGGTGTCCCGAATGGTGATGTCAATGGCTTCGGCATTTCCAGTATTTTGAAAACGGATTGTGTAGGTGAGTTTCTGGTCATGTAGGGTGTAGTGCTCGTCTTTTTCGCCGGAAGGCATGACTTGCTTGTCGTTGGGGTCGAAGGAGCAGAGGACGGTTGGGGTGTAGGTGTATTCATCCAGTAGAATTTCGGTACCTAAAGAATCCCCGTATGCTTTGATGTGGAAGTATAGTTGGTTGCCGGCACTGTTTTGATCCGGCATTAGGAAGATGGCAGACCTTTCAATCTCTGTAAATTGGTATAAGGAGTCATATGGCCAAGTTAGCCGGTGATTGATTGTGTCAACTACGATATTTGAATTTATGGAAGAAACAAAAGTTGTGGATGCATCATAGGTTAGTTCAATTTTACCGGATTCCACATAAGTCCCAGTATTGCGGCAGAAGAAGCGGAATAGGACAGTTTCGTTACAGCGGGTATTGTTGCTTGAAATGCTAATGTCTTCGCTGTGATATGGAAATGCAGGAAAAAGCCCAAATTCTTTGTAATAATTAGCAGGCGTCCCGGGGAAGTAGGTTAGCGTAAATTGGGCACTATCGGTCGATAACTGCCACAAACTATCGGGAATCCATTTGACCATATAGGTGGTGCCACTATCACAATATTGAAAGAAGTTGCCATTTTGATTAGTTAATATGGTTTGTCCGGGTGGGTCAAAATAGATTTTTTGAAAAGGAATATTGGGCTCATTACTATCTTTGGCTTTGTTTTGGTTAAGGTCATAATATACTTTCCCAAAAATGACTAAATCATCACAATTCAAGTCATCATTGGACATGCAAAACTCAGCATTATTGCCTATGGATGCTTTTTCGCGAAGAATGGCATCACATAACCAAGGATAGCCGCAAGTTGTCAGCTTGGGATTGTTATAAACGTATGCTTCCTCGATAAAGACATCATTATCGAAACCATCAAGAGAATGAATATTTTCATTTCCTAAGGATGAAAAATTATAGCCTATGAATAATCTATCAATACTTTTTATTCCGCTTAATCCATTCAAGTCCAAAAGGCTGTCGCAAAAAATAATTTCAAGGGTTTGAATGGAGTCTCTGTTTCCAATACCTGTAAGATTAGTTAATTGTGTATTTTTTTCTAGAAATACATTATGTGAAAAAGTTACATTTTCCAATATGCTAATATCTTTTAGTTTTTCATTTCCAAGAAAACTTGGTGTTAATGCATTCCACCCTAAGCCGGCTCGCAGGCCAATCTGTACATTGTCGCCAATATGCTCAAGTGAAGTTAGAGGTGAAAGGCTCTCAATGAGATCGTTGCCGGCAAATGTGAACGTACTACCAATTGTTTTTAGATTAGAAAGACCATCAATCGAGTGCAAACTAGGATTAGGGTGTGGATAACCCATATATTCAGTTCCCCATCTGGTGTCGCAAAGAGTTTGGTATCTTGAGAAATAGCCAAGGGAGAATTCTTCTCCGATATATTCTAAATTGCTGAGTGCATCAAGATTGTCAAGCTTGTCATTTCCTGCGATTATCAAGTTTTTTTGTACATATTTCAAATTGTTAAAACCGGATAAGTCAGTAATTGAATCCAAGTCTATGATATTTAGAGATCCATGAATAGAGTCTATGAAACTGAGTTGAGAAAAATCATTAAATTTATCCATAAAAGAGCTACGATCATCCCCCAAGGTGATCCCCCCGCCGATAAAGGCTAAAGATGAGACCCCGCTCATGCTTTCCATGTCACTGGAGTTGATAAGTAGTCCACCGTAAATGGAGTCCAAAGCAGAAAGATGATTGAAGTTTTTGATTTTGTTTTTAGCAATAATACTAAAACTTCCACCTATTGTGCTTAATGATGAAAGTCCTTTAAAACTGCTAAGTGTATCGTTAGAAAAGACATTTGTGCCAAACATCCCGCAATGGTATCGAATAGAACCTAATTGGAAATCACCTAGAATGGTCTCTAAATTATCAAGACCAGAGAAGTCTATTAAAGCATTTGAATTAACTATTCTGAAATTACCAATTGATTTTAAATTTTCTAATCCAGAGAAAGATTGTATATTGGTTTCAGCACTGGATGAATAGCCTCCATACATCTGGCTTATTTCTATTTTGTCACCTAAAATAAAATCTTCCGATATCTCTGTTAGATTATTCAGGCCTTCAAAGTTAGTTAAACTATTATTGAGTATTATTTTTAATGATTTGAGCTTGGTTACGTTTTGTAATCCATTAAAACTCAGTAGATTAGGATTGCTCCCAATATTTAGGTGATTTAAATGTATAAGATTGTCAAGACCGGAAAAATCTTGCAAATTTCCATTAGGTTTTGGCGGTTTGTAGAATTGGTATTGATAGGTTGTCACGGGGCTTAGTAGGATGGCATCGGCCTCTTCTAAACTACTAAATCCTTGGAAGTTTGGAACAAAATCACATCCTTCAATGCGAATTGTTCCGCCTACCTTTTTAAGACTATTCAGACCGGTGAAGGAAAGTAGCGCAGGGGCATTGATGAAAAAATCGCCCCCAATACTATCCAGCGATTCAAGCCCTGATAGTTGTGCCAGTTGTGGATTCTCTTCATGGTAGTCTAGATCGGGTGAGTAATAGGTTTCATTTCCAATAATTAGATTTCCAGCTACAAATGATAAACTATTCAGCCCTTGTAAAGTGAATAATGTGTCACAGTTCTGAATGAAAAAATTTCCCCCGATGCGATGGAGTGAATTGAATCCTTGCAGATTAAGAATAGAGTCACAGTTATTGATGATTAAATCCCCGGAAATACTTTTGATATTGTTTAGACCTTGTAGATTGGCGAGCGAATTACAATTTTTAATGATTAGGTCTCCTTTTATGGAATCTATGTTGCTGAATCCTGCTAGATTCAATATATCATCTCCGGAAATTACAACTGTTCCTATGGTTGAGCCACAGGTGTTTGGGATATCATCAATTTTAGATTGCGTGAAGAAGCTTTGTCCTGCTACGCAGTTTGTTGTACAGTGTGAAGATACTGTTTCTTCACTTTCACACCCAATTGCATTGTTTTTTATGGTGGCCCAGCCGGATGAGCTTAATGCGTTACATATCGGCGTAATGGCGCACTCATTAAGCTTCGGATTGGATTTAATAGTAATGTGTGTTAGTTGAGAGACATTGTTAAGGCCATTAATATCTAACAGCGAAGAGCAATATGATATATCTAGACGATTTCCGATGTGGGTCAAATTGGATAGCTCATCTAAGTTTTGTAGTGCATCGCAACTATAAATCTCTAGTTCGTCACCAATTGATGTAAGATTGTGTAGGCCGGTTAGATTGGGGAGTGATTGTGACCGGATGATTAATTTTTGTGATATAGTTGTGATAGGGGCTAAGCCATTGAGGTTAAGGATGGGTTGTTGATACTGTTCTTTGATTTTTAAATTTCCTACTATGTTGGTGCATCCCGGATAATGAATGGCAAAACTATCAATCTGCCCTTGGGTCGTTAAAATAATGTCACCAGGAGGGCATTGGGTACGGGCGACTTGCGTAAAAAAAGTCATAATTAGCATCGTCAAAAGCGTCGGTATTTTTTTCATTTTATCAGGTTTATCTACGTAATTCACAAATATACAGCCTAATCAGATGAAAAAAAAAATACAATTATTGGGCCTTGTAGAAGTGTTATTTGCAATTTTTTGCAAAGAAAAACGCCTAATGTATTGATAATCAGGCAGATATGGTATTATTGTAAATGCCATTTGTAGTTTTCTGATGAGAAATAGGCTTTGGTATTTTGGAATAATCAGAAAAGCACTGCTGGCGTACCATGCAAACAATCTCACCATCATTCAAATGAACACCCAAAATTTGCTGGTTAAGCCTTTTTGTCTGAATCAGAACTTGGCTGCCAACGCAGAAGGCAGATTTGCAGTTGCAGCATTTCAGGATTTACAGAATGCCACACACTACTGATAATGCCTTTATCGAAAGGCTTTGGCGGACAGGCTCACTCTCATGCAGGGTATTATTAGAGTGAACTCAGCATTCGCATTCGTACACTCAAACTCCAACTGTTGTCCCATTCGTATCTTGACTGAAGCGTCCGCCTTAACCGATACAGGTATAAACCTGGACTGCTCTTGTTCAGAAGATACTTCCGCACACCGCCGGCGCCAATAGTAATACTGCCCAACCGGAATGCCCACGCGAGCGCAAAAGGATTTTACCGTCTCTGATGATGATGCATGTTCAGCCAGCATAGCCCTGGCCCGTTCTATTGTCATTCGCATTATCTTTGCTTTTGTCCGGAGCAAAGTTCAGGCGGCGTTTTTGGCTAGGCAAGAGGTACTTGCTCGGACGGATACCGACAAAGACAAAAAAAA
>JALVCY010000096.1 GCA_027009605.1 Saprospiraceae bacterium | reverse complement strand
AAATCAACTAGTTATGTACAATCAGTTGAACGATTGAACGCTTGAACAATTGAACAGAAGGCATTCCATCAAAATAATATTTGGCAACTGTTCCAACGATTTCAAAAACCCGACTTTTCGGAGCAGACTCATGGATTGAATAGCCGGCACACCGAAAAACCGAAACCGCAATACCGATACTTAAAACCCCATCAGATGATAGCCAATCTAGTCCAAACTGATTTTGAGCAAAAAGTAATTCAGGCAGATAAGCCGGTAGCCTTGGAAATATGGGGGCTCCGTTGTAGCTTTTGTGAAAAATTAGACCCGGTTTTTAAGCAAGCCGGAAAAGAAGTAGGGGACAAAGCCTATTTTTATCAGCTTTTGGCCAATGAAAATATGGAACTCACTCGACAGCTTAAGGTCATGGGCGTGCCGATGATTTTGTTTTATCAACACGGTGTCTTAGTCGGCAAAATGAAAGGCTTACAGTCCGGGGCTAAAATCTTGGCCAAAATTGACAAAATCAAGGACTACACACCCGAACAAGCCAAGGAAAATGAATATAAATCTTTGATAAAAAGAATTTTTGGTCGTAAATAGCTGTAACTTTCTTATCTTAGCTCCGTCTTCCTAAAAAACGACGACCAAAATTGACCACAAAACAATATAACGATGCCGTAGATGCGTTTGCAGATGGGTTGTTCCGCTTTGCTGCAAAGCAGTGCAATGACCGCAGCTTAGCAAAGGATATTGTCCAAGATGCTTTTACCAGGCTTTGGATGAATAAAGAAAATGTTGATTTTACTAAGGTCAAATCCTACTTGTTTACTTCCGTCAATCGCTTGGTTATTGATTATTGGAGAAAGTCCAAACGAATGACCGGAATGGAAGCGGCACCACAAACCGCCGGGAAGCCGGACGAATACTCCAATTTGAAAGAGATTTTGGATAGAGAGCTCCAAAATCTTCCCGAAATGCAGCGGATTGTGATTTTGTTGAGAGATTATGAGTCATTTTCTTATGCAGAAATTGGGGTGATTACAGATTTGAGTGAAGCGCAAGTGAAGGTCTATATTTATCGAGGCAGAAAGGCTTTGAAAAAACGGTTGGAAAAAATGAATATTGTCGCATGATTAATCGTCAAAATTATGAAATTTGGTTTTTGGATTTTGCGGAAGGAAGGCTTTCCGAAGACCAAACTCGTGCACTGATGGATTTCCTTGCGGAAAATGAAGACTTAAAAACCGAATGGGAAGAGATGGAATGGGTCGCCCTGCCTGCGGATAATTCTTTTGTCTTTGACCGTAAAGAATTGTTGAAGCAGCCGACGGCGGAAGACTTGGAGTTGACGCACGAAGATAATCTGTTAATTGGCCACTTAGAAGGTGACCTTTCGGAAAAAGAAACGAAAGAATTAAATCAACTGTTGAGCCATAGTCCGCAGTTGCAGACAGATCAAAAAATCTATCAAGCCACCGTCCTAAAACCAAAGCTTTCGGAAAAGTATCCCGCTAAAAACGAATTAAAAAGAAAAGAAAAAAAGCGGATTCCATTCCGTCTTTTGATGCAAATGGCAGCGGCCTTAATCCTTCTAATGGCCTTGGTTTTTGCTCTAAGGAAAAAAGACAGTACCAAACAGGTCATCCCGATTGTGGAAGCTCCCAAAGTGGAAACGAATAAAGAAATCATTCCCGTTGTAAAACCTAACCAAGCGCCTGCAAAGAATGAAATTAAGGAAGTTGAAACCATTGCTGAGATACCTACAAAGCATAAGACGTCAACGACCCAAAAGCACACTAAATCTAAAGCCGTTAGACGTGAGCTTCCGCCGGTAGAAGAAGTGAAAATGCCGCCGCAAGAGCCTGTCGTAGTGCAAGTCCCTAAATCCGCTCATCAACAAAAACGACCTACTATTCAAGCTCCACCAAAACCTATTTTAGAGCCGCAACTCCCTGAGCCTAAGCCGGTTATCGCTCATACACTGGTGAATGAAAAACCGGTAAAATTAAAAAAAGAATCTTCTAGCCCAAAGTCAAATTCCCGGCGCATAGCCTTAAATAAACCCAAACAATTGATTGGGCAGGTTCTTCATAAAGGTATCCGGAAAGTGACCAAAACGGAGTCTTCTTCAACCCGTTTGTCTATACCTGAAGCCGTGGTCGCTACTGTCGGAAAAGTGACCAATTCAGCCACCGGATATAAACATGAAAAGACACCTACAGTCCAAAAAACTTGTATCCGAATCGGCAAATTTAAATTCTCCAGAGTTCGTCGGGTGCGGAGGTGATAGGTGCTTGTAGCGGCAGTTTCAACCGCCGTAAAATGATGTTTTTGGATTGCTTGGAACTGAAGTTCCAAGGCCGTTGTGGCGCCAATTCGCTTCGCTCTTGGCTATAGCTTGGAACTGAAGTTCCAAGGCCATTAGAGGACAGAGCGGATATTTTCGGCGGTTCGTTTTAGAAGTAGGGCGCGGGCTTCGGTGGAAGTCCAAGCGATGTGGGGTGTGATTAGGCAGTTGTCGAGCCCCACCAAAGGATGGTCTTTGGCCGGTGGTTCGGCACTTAGAACATCTAATCCGGCACCGGCAATCATGCCTTTTTTTAGAGCTTGGGCTAAATCGGATTCTTGAATTAATGGCCCTCGAGCCGTATTGATGAGTAAGGCGGTGGATTTCATCGACAAAAGGCTCTCCTTGCGGATAAAAAATTGAGTTTGGGGAGTCAAGGGCGCATGGAGTGAAAGCACATCGCTATTTTGAAGCAATTGCTCAGGAGAGACCATTTGGATGGGTAGATTCCGGTTATTGGCGGAGCGGTTGTAGGCGATTATCTTCATGCCGAAGGCTAGGCCGATTTCGGCTACTTTTTGGCCGATATTACCTAGTCCGTAAATCCCCAGTGTTTGTCCGGCCAGTTCGTGCCAAGGAGATAAAAAGTAGCTAAAATCTGGACTGTTGGCCCAATCCAATTGGCGTACAGATTGGTTATGGGGATAGACTTTATTGGTCAAAGCTAAGATTAGGGCAAAGACATGTTGAGCCACTGCTTTGGAGCTGTAACCGACAACATTTTTGACGAGAATTCCCCGTTTTTTGGCTTCGGCTAAGTCAACATTGTTGGTTCCGGTAGCGGTGATGGCAATGAGTTTGAGTAGGGGGAGTTGGTGAAGAATCTCAGCCGTTACATTGATTTTATTGATGACAATGACCGTGGCATTTTGTGCTCGTTCAATGACAAGATGGGGAGGCGTGCGTTCAAATACGGTTAAATGAGCGAATTTTTTGCCGTTTTTTTCCGCAAGGATGTGCCAATCCAAATCCCCCGGATTGAGCGCATGACCATCGAGTACTACAATCTTGTCCATCATTATTTTTTTGCGCAAGTTAGGAAAAAAATCTTATCTTTAGCGCCTATCAAAAACAAAAGAAAATGACCGTCCAAATAGAAGAATCTTGGAAAAACGCCTTGAAAGATGAGTTTAATCGCCCATACTTCACGGAGATTGTTCGATATTTGAAAGCAGCGAAAGCGGCTAATAAGACTATATATCCACCCGGTTCATTGATTTTTAATGCCTTTGAGAAAACACATTTTGATGATGTCAAAATCGTGATTTTGGGGCAAGACCCTTATCATCAACCCGGTCAAGCCATGGGGTTGTCTTTTTCAGTGCCTAAAGGGGTGCGAACGCCACCTTCCTTGAAAAACATTTATAAGGAACTGCATCGTGATGTTGGATTCAAGATACCGGATCATGGCGATTTGAGCCATTGGGCAGAACAAGGGGTTTTTTTACTCAATGCTTTTTTGACGGTGGAGCGGGGGCGAGCGGCGTCTCACCAAAAGATAGGTTGGCAGCACTTTACGGATGCGGTTATCCAAACCCTTTCGGAAAAAAGAGACGGTCTAATCTTTATGCTTTGGGGGCGTTTTGCGCAAGCGAAGGCAGCATTAATAGACGAAACCAAGCATTATGTGCTGACCGCATTCCATCCTTCGCCCCTTGCGGGAAATAGATTTCAGGGATGTGGGCACTTCTCTAAAGCCAATGATTTGCTAAAAAAACAGGGGGTAGCGCCGATTGATTGGCAACTTGTTTGATGGTCAAAGCTTGAGTTTACTGCTTTAGTTTTTGATAGCTTTGGGAAAATTGCCAAATATTATTGGGGTTATTTCTCAATAACCACGGGCTTTTCTAACTGCCGAAACTTGAGTAACTAACTCTCCAACTCTACCCGGATAGCCTGCACAAACTCATCGGTCACCTCCAAAACTTCAATAATAAACTCATTGGTTGCTCCTTTTTGGATTAGGCGGATGGTAGCTTGTCGCTTGGTTTTTAGGCTGCCTTTTTTCTCTCCAATCTTCTCTCCCTTATGGAATCCAACTTGTTCTCCAGCTTGTTTACCTTCCTGAATTAATTGCTCATACAAAGTCATGACATTCTCTTTTAAAAAGGGTTTTAATTGTTGAACGGCCTTCAAAAAATCCGTTTTATGGGATTCATTAGTGAAAACTCCTAATCGCTAGCTATCACAATATGGTAAGCTAAATAAAATTCTGTTCCGTACTTTAATGCCGGAATGGACTTTTCGGAGTAGATTCACTTTGGAAAAGTTCAAAGACCTAACTCTCCAATTCCACCCGGATAGCTTGCACAAACTCATCGGTAACGTCCAAGACTTCAATAATAAACTCATTGGTTGCTCCTTTTTGGATTAGGCGGATGGTAGCTTGTCGCTTGGTTTTTAGGCTGCCTTTTTTCTCTCCAATCTTCTCTCCCTTATGGAATCCAACTTGTTCTCCCTTATGGAATCCAACTTGTTCTCCAGCTTGTTTACCTTCCTGAATTAATTGCTCATACAAAGTCATGACATTCTCTTTTAAAAAGGGTTTTAATTGTTGAACGGCCTTTAGAAAATCACCTTTCTGTGCGTCCATGGTGATTGTTAGATAAACGAAAATAGTATGGAAAAAGTTTTTTCCCACCTGCGTTCTTAGATAGGTGTCCGCTCCTGCCCAAATTAGGCTCAAATTGGCCAACACATACTCCAAATCCCGCCCGTGCTTTAAGGCCATTACAGCATTCAGCAACTTGGCTGTTTGGCGGATATT
>JALVCY010000095.1 GCA_027009605.1 Saprospiraceae bacterium | reverse complement strand
AGTATCAAGAACAAAGCCTTGGATATCACCCACCTGAACCAATATCCAGTTTCCTTTGATGATATATGGGTTTTGTTCATCTTCTGTGGCGCGTAAGGTCTTTATGGCAAATCTTTTTTGTGTAAAGCCCAACACTTTTACTTCGGAGCCGGGTAGTAAGATGGTTAGTCTCTTAGAGTGGATGGAGGGCTCTTGGCGTAGGTTTAGTCCGGTCTTGGCCCATACATAAAGTACATCTCCGGTTTGGCAAATATCTACAGTTTGTCTAGCTTGAAGTGGTTGCCCCAAAAGCATGGTAAAAAAGATAACTGCAAAAGACAAGATCATTAATGGGCTCTTTGATTTCAGATTAATTGCGTTCATGACTTTTAGTTTTAAAGTTTATAGTTTCGCTTTCGCAAAACCTTTTGTCGAACTGACAAGGCAAAGATGCAGGGGGCTGGGTGGGTTTGTCTTGGGGTTTAAGAATTCGTAGGGGCGGGCTTAGAATTCGTTAATAAGCTCAATTTTCTTTTTTTGTAACTGTTTAGCTACCCACTATTTTTTGCCTTAAATAGGCTACCATGCTAACACAAGTCGTATAAAAATAAATTTTTATATCTCGGTTCGGGCATAGTAGGAGGCTGTTCACACTTCCGCTTTGTTTATGTTGAAGTTAAGCATCGCATCTGCTTTAGCTTTTACCGTCTGCTTTAGCTGACGGATAAAAACTAATTGGGAGGCCGGCTTTAGCCGCATTTTTTTATTTTTTTGGGTAACCAAATGGGGCTAAAGCCCCTAGTAGTTTTGCTTCTGATTGGCAAAGCAAGCTCAAATTCATTGGGAGATAGAGTGCAAGCTTATTTCAGCTAAATAAATTTGGCTGCGACCAAAAACCTAGCTAAAAGCCGGCTTTAGCCGCATTTTTTGGTATTTTCTTGGCAAGTCAATGGGGCTAAAGCCCCTTATAGGCTTGCTTTCTGTCCGTTGGTTAAAACCAACGGTAAAGTAAAACCAATGGCAAAGCAATGAAAATCTACCTGTCTATAATATTGGTTTTTATCATACGACTTGTGTTTGTACGGTAGCTTAAAATAGGGGCACCTAAATAGTTACCTTTTTTTAGCCAATGTTTGTTGGAATATTTCCGGTTTTAAGTTATCTTCGTGGATGATTTCCCCCGTTGTATTTGACTGATTGGGTCACTTATTTCTCGCTCCCTTTTTTGTTAAAATAATCAACCATGTATAATCCGCTCATCTTTAGACTTTTGGTAAATATTTTTTTCCTTTTGCCCCTTTCTCTTTTGTCGCAAGACCTTGTTATTAATGAGTTTATGGCCTCTAACGGGACTACAGTTGCTGATGAGAATGGTGAGTTTGACGATTGGGTAGAAATCTATAATTATGGGACAACGGATATTGACATGGCGGGTTTGTATTTGACAGATGATTTGTCGGAGCCGGATTTGTGGCAAATTCCTTATGGTTCAGCAGAAACCATTATTCCGGCGGGCGGCTATAAACTATTTTGGTTTGATAAAGATTTGACGCAGGGGGCATTGCATGTGAATGCTAAGTTGTCCGGTGGAGGGGAGCAAATAGGTCTGTATGATTTTAATTTGAATCCAATAGACACTTTAACCTACGGTAATCAAGCAGAAGATATATCGAAAGGTAGGATTTCAGATAATCATGTCGAATGGACTTTTTTCAGTGTCCCGACCCCCAATGCGCCCAACACAAGTAATTTGCCACCGGCGGATGCACCTTTGTTTTCACAGACCACAGCTTCGATGGGGCCATTTAGTTTGAGTTTATGGTCTGTTCAGCCCGGAGTGAATATCTATTATACTACGGATGGGAGTGTGCCCACTGAAGCTTCCCAATTGTATGTTGCCCCGATTTTAGTAGATTCGTCGATGACTGTGCGAGCGATTGCCATGGGGGGTGGATTGGGCAAAAGCAAAGTGGCAACAAACATGTATCTAATCAACGTGAGCCATCATTTTCCGGTAGTATTTGCGGCTTTTGATCCCTTTGATTTTTATGACCCTACAACAGGGATTTATGTAAATTACCAAGAAAATTGGGAAAGACCTGCACAGGTAGCTCTTTTTGAGCAGGATGGAAGCTTAGCATTTGATCAGCCGGCAGAAGTAGAGATTCAAGGCTCTGCAAGTGCCGAATATCCGCATAAGTCATTGGCTTTCAAAGCAAAGAAATACAATAATGAGAAATTGTTTGACTATCCGATTTTCCAAGATTTGCCTTTTGACAAATATGGAAGTTTTATTATTAGGAACTCGGGTCAGGATTGGGATAAATTATATTTTAGGGATGCTTTTGTGTCTAGTTTGGTAGGTGATTTGTCGGATGTTGGAGATATTATTCAAAAACCCAATTTACTATTGCAAGCTTATCGTCCTGCAATTGGATATTTTAATGGAGAGTACAGGGGCATTTATAATATTAGGGAACGGTTGGATAAGCGATATTTCAAAACGCATTTTGGGCTTTCTACATCTGAATATGACTTTATCAAAAATGTGGATAAAGTTAAAGTAGGAACGATCGATAAATGGTATGAGTTTATGGATTTTATTGCAACCGAAAATATGAATCTTCCCGCAAATTTTGACTCCCTTTCTCAGATAATGGATGTGGAAAGTTATATGGATTACGTCATCTTGAATGTTTATATTAATAATCATGACTGGCCGGGCAATAATAATCGCCGCTATCGTGATTACAGTGCAGACGGCAAATGGAGATGGCTGGTGTATGATTTAGATTTTACCTATTCTTTGTATAATGAAGGTGGACTATGGAATTCCGGTGGTTTTTATGACAATGCCTTGTCTCGCTTATATGTAGATCAAGGATGGAATTGGCCCAACCCCGAATGGTCAACCAGACCTTTTAGGGCGTTAGTCCAAAATGATAGTTGGCGTACCCAATTTATTAATCGAACTGCCGATCAACTAAATATTCTCTTTGATGCCAATCGTCAACAAAATAGACTTGATAGGTTTGTAGATGATTATGCTCCTGAAGTTCAACAACACCAGTGTAAATGGCAAGAATGCTTTGATGATTGGGAAGCTGACCTTGCAAAGGTTGAAAATTTTATTCATGGTCGTACGGATGTAGTCCGCACACATTATGTACAGCGATATGATGAGATAACCGGTCTGACAGATGTCACTATTTCTGCTAGTCCGGTCAATGGGGGGCGGGTAGAATGGAGCACACTCCATCTGGAAGAAGACCATTTTCCTTGGTCGGGTATTTATTTTTCTGGAGTTGATATTCCTGTAAAGGCAGTTGCAGCGCCGGGCTATGAGTTTGTGGGTTGGTCAGACCCATTTTTGGGGAGTGATAGTGTGACGACAGTAAAGCTGTTTGGTGGATATTATAACTTGGTCGCTAATTTTCAACCGATTAATAATAACTCTTGTGGGCCGCTAGCTGGTTTTGTTCAGTTGGGTGAGTTTAATGGGCATAGTTATTACCTTTCGGAAAATCAAATGACTTGGGTAGAAGCTCAAGCGATGGCTGCCGGATTGGAAGGGGATATGCTTTCCATTGGCTCGCAGGCAGAAAATGATTTTATTCAGAGTAATATTTCGGAAGTGGTATTTATGGGCTTAAATGATGCCATCCTAGAGACGGAGCTTGAGTGGGAAAGTGGAGAAGCTTTGGGTTATACTAATTATGCAAATTGCTCTTGGTGTGCTGTGAATACCGATGATAATGACTTTGGTGTACTGCAACATTGGGATGGCAAATGGGGACTGAATAATCAGTGGGTGCATCGTCGATTTATTTTAGAAACATCTTGTAATGGCGCCGGTGCGTGCCCTACGGAGTTAGCGGATTTTGCCTATATGGGAGCGTTTGAAAATCATCATTATTTCTTGTCTATTTATCCGTTAGATTGGGAAACCGCAAAATTACAAGCTGAACATGAAGGCGGTTATTTAGCTACCATTAACTCAGAAGCTGAAAATACCTTTGTTAAAGAAAATATTGGTAATGACATGGTCTTTATCGGGTATCATGATACAAATCAAGAAGGTTTGGGGCAATGGGCTAATAATGAAGCAGTTACCATTGATAAAAGCTATGCAAATAATGCTGATAGAGACTATGGTTTGATTAATTTTTGGGCAGGAACTTGGCAGATGGTGCCCGGTTCTCTTGTGAGAAACTATGTTGTTGAAATGGATTGTGCATCCGGCACGGCTCCTACACCGTTGTTAGTGGGGCAAATGTCTGTACTGGGTGTACAGGGGGTTCGATTGATGTCGATTTATCCTATTCCTGCAGACGATTTTATTACGGCTCGTATCCTTTCGGAAAAAGAAGAAGAAATTCAGTTGTCTATAGTGAATGCTCAAGGAGAAACTGTACAAACTTTGCGAAAGCTACTCGATGGGGGAGGCAATGAAATTGAATTTGAGATACATGAACTGCCGGCAGGGATTTATGCTATTCAGATAACGGGACGACCGATGGTGCAATCACTGCGATTTGTAAAACTTCAATGATTGAGTTTACTCCGAATAATTGGGTGTAATGATAATTGGGTGTAATGATTTGCGCTCTTATTAGTTTCCTTTTGTAACTGTTTAGGTTTTTCCTGTTTTAGACTGACCTGTCCTTTACAGATGAACTACTCACTACTCACTACTCCCACAGATATAAGCGAATTCTTTTCTTTCTTGGCAGGCATCAACTTCTTCAACTAGCGAAGCTTGCGAGCGAATCAACTTCTTCAACTAAAAACCAAACAGAATCCCAAATATCCAAGAGTAGAGTAAAACCCCAAACAAACACCCATATCATCTCAACCTGCGAAGCTCTCAACTACGAAGTCCGAATCCACGATAGTAATCGGGACGAGTCTCAACCTAGAGAGCCGAAGGCAATGAACGGTATAACGGTGAGTTTGCTCCGAAAAGTTAGGTGTGGTGGTTGGTTCTTGAACCCACAAAATTTTATTTGGTTTTCTCTTTTGTTTTAACCCTCTAAATCCCCCTTGGAAATGGGGACTTATGGTAAACCAAATAAAATTTTGTTCATCGCTTTGATTTCTGGAGGAATGGACTTTTCG
>JALVCY010000094.1 GCA_027009605.1 Saprospiraceae bacterium | reverse complement strand
CAAAGATAGTCCATTTTGCTTTCACAGACAATACTAGTTCTCGTGGGCGAGACGCCTGTACTTGGTGCGGTCGAGCCGGCTTAGTTTTTATTTGATTGGTATGGGCTGTGCCAGCGTTTTTTTTTTGATTGGCATGGGCTGTGCCAACAGGCTTCTCCTAGCTATTTTGTAATCTTAATGTTTAGATTTGCATAAACTGTATCCGAATTCAAAATCATAGGAATACTATCCAATTTTATTTCTAAAGGATAATTTTTACAACAATGTGGGAATTGAAAACTTAACGATTGAGTTCTTAAATCTTTTTTAATACTAGAAGCAAAAAGCTCTGCATTAATCTTACCATGCTGAACCGTTTCAGGTATATAAATAGTTGCTTTATCTATGAACACACTATCTGATTTTACCAATTCAAAATCTAAATGTAATATAGAGGGCTCATTATCCACACGTGAATAATACTGCCAAGCCTTAATCTGAATTTCTTTATCAGTAGCCAATTTAACATTTTCCGGAGACACCTTTAATTCCTCTATTTTTGGCCCACAATCAATTAAAGGTAATTGACAACAGCTTGAAATTGTAGCCATTATGGCAAAAAGAAAGTACCACTTCATTATTTTAGTATAATTTTTGTGAAAAACCTAGATAATAACTACCGTAGTTAGAACGATTAATATACGTATGATATTTGAAAATACCCTACCGTATTCAAAGAATATCTTTGAGCTCCAAACTCTAATGTACCTCCAGTATCGTATGTTTTTCCCATTCCATATTTTACATATTCTCCCACGGTTCTTGCATAAAAATTCGCAAATCCCAATTTAGTTTGTTGATAATAATGTCCCAATTCATGTGCTCTTAAATGAGCATCATATTTAGAATCACCCGTCAATCGAGTTATCAAGTTTCTGCCAATGGATATTCCAGTACTTTTTGGCCATAAAAAATGTCCCCTTCTATAGACCGGTTTACTAGTAAAATCACCATATTCCTTTTCAGGTACATAAGCAGCCCCAAAAGCCATTATTCTCATACTTGCCATTGTTCCGCCAGTAATAGCCCCATATTTAGCCCCCCGCTCGTCAGACCTTATAGCCCCTGCTAGCATCACCCTTCCAACCCCAAAAACAACAACCACCGCTCGTCAGGCCTTGTAGGCCGCAACGTCCAAAAGTGAAGGGTTTCAACCTTCACACTTCACAACTAGACAGAATCAAGCTGATTTTCCAGTATATTAGACCAGTGAGTACTCTACAAAGATAACCCAATTTGCTTTCATAAACAATACACTAGTTCTCGTAGGCGAGACGCCTACACCAGATGCGGCTTAAGCCTAAAAGGCTTACCGAGCTTGCTTGGCTTTTAATTGATTGGAATGGGCTGTGCCAGCGGGTGTATGCCAACAGAACCAATAACTCAACCCACATTCCTTGTCATCAATCTATTACAATCAAGTAATTAAGCGATTTAAGACTATCTTCCGTTACCTTTACTCGCTCCAAAAACAAATCATTTGCGACAATGGTATCCCAAGGCTTTGTAGAATAATCATTATACTTAAGGACAAAAAAGTACAATGTATCTGTTGGCAGTTCATCAAAGAAATTTTTACCTTCATGAGCTTGAAGCCATTCTCCGTGCACAGCATTAGGTGGAATAATGCGTGATACAATCTTTGGTCTTTCCTTGGGCAAACCAACAGAAGAAAGTTGCTCATCTACTGAAGGAACAAACCAAGTTATTGTGTCGGTCTTTTTATTCTTAATCGTAAAACTTAACCCATAATCAACCAATGGAGCTTTACAACTATTGCAGCTAGAGAGGCATAATGCCAAAAAAATAAAATATTTCATATTTCTCTAGTTTTAAAATAGCTTCTTTAATTGCTTCCAAAAACTAACTTTTGGGGGTATATCTCTTTGTTGCTCGATCTCTAAAAGAAATCCTTTTGCTCTAAAATACTCAAAATCTGGTAAATCATCTGCCAAAAAAATATAATTTTCATGTGTAATAGTCCAGACAACTTCTTTACCAGCAATATAGAAAGACGGGTCTTCAATAAAATCATTATAAAACGAATCAAATGACTTTTCTTCCATGAAAGATTTCATTTTTTCCGTATAACGAAAGAAGATTGATTGCCCCGAAGCATATTCTTTATCTAAATCTTCTCCCAAAATCATACTATCTTGGTACTCTTTCATAAATACAAAATACTCATTACACTCATAAAGAACGTTAAAAGCTACCATATCACATCTCTTTGATGCATACTGTTTTACATCTAACCACTTTTCTTCAATATTTGTCTCAAAAACCATTTTTTAGATTATGATTACCGAAATAGACCCCACACGTCAGACCTTACAGCCCCCAACATCCAAAAGTGAAGTATTTCAACATTCACCATTCATTTCCAGCCGGAATCAAGCTAATCTCTCGTAATATCGCCAACGAGTATTCTACAAAGATAGGTCATTTTGCTTTCACAGACAATACTAGTTCTCTTGGGCGAGATGCCTGTACTTGGTGCGGCCGAGCTGGCTTAGTTTTTATTTTAAGTGATATGAGCTGTGCCAGTGGGCATGTGCTGCAAACAATAGTTTAAAGATTTTCTAGTGACCCATTCCCATGTTATCGCTAGTTTTTATTTAAGTATATGCATACCAAACGGGTATTTACCCACAAACAATCCATACAACTTATTTTCTGAAACTACCATGTTTACGTAAGTTGTTTTTGCATTTTCTTTTTTATTCACAAATGGAAAGCTAATCTTGGCAAAGGTTTGCTTCTTCCCATCTTTTAGATTTACTGAATTAGATATCTGAAGAAGACTATCAGGTGGAGTAATTCCTTCTAAAATGGCTAGTTTAGCATCACTCATAACTTTAGACCAAACCGTGTCATTTGTTTGGAGAATTATATCTTCCGGGAATAATAATTTCAAACTATCTAGCAAATCCTTCTCCACAAGATTCAAAGCCTTTCTCGACGTAATAATATCTTGACTGTTATCAAATTTTGTATTCTCTAATTCCTTTATGGTTTTATACATTGGATTAACACATCCATTAATAATTAAACCAAAGACAATTAACATTACTACTTTTTTCATATTCTATTTCATTTCGTCAATATCAAATACATATATAAAAGTATCAAGGGATCGTGTTATGTACATAGTATCAGAATTTTTATGCTTCCAAAAATAATCCCCAATCCCCAAATATATTATACTATCATCTTTAACCCTATCTATTGGTGACAATGACATTGAAAATGCATACTTATTATTAACGGTAAATGTTCTATGAACAATTTTCCAAGTCTTCACACGCTCACCAAAGGCCTGATTATAACTAGGTAGAGCAAATACTGAAAGCTCTTTCTTTATCCTAAAATCAAGAACTCTACCAAAAACAAAGGTGATTAATAATGCCAAGCCCAAAAAGATAGCAAATTTTTTATTCCCAAATAAATCCATATTCCTTTTCTAAAATTTTAAAAGAATTGTTTGGCCTATATTATAGTTAAACCCTAGATTAATTGGCGCAGGAATATCTAAACCAATAGATGCCCCCAAACCAAAAACTCTTTGATTATGCCTATCAAAATTTGACCAACTAACTGACAATCCAACACTTGCACCTAGAATACCAGCAGATGCATTATACTCTTGGCGAGTCCCTTCAAGAGTTGACATCCTAAAATGCCGGATTGTACCAGTATAGTAATACTTTGTAGCTTTCACACCAGCCCCCGCATCTGCACCAGAACCTAAGCCACCATCGATAAATGGTACAATTTTTCCCTTATCAGTTCCTCGCAAAATCAATACTCCACCAAATTCAAGGCTTGCTCCAACTCCTAGATAACCATCCTCGGCAGCACCAATAGAAATAGCATCCGCCCCAACAAGATGACGAAGTCGTCCTGTCATCATATAGGCCACCATATCAGGAGATGACATCATGGCAGAATGCATCGCATGATTAGTCGCCGCCAAAATAACCCCCTGCGTAAACCCTTTCACGGGATCTCCCCCCATAATAGCAGCTCCAAATGCACCGCCAAACCCACCAGCCATCACTGTCCCAAATACATTTGGGGTAACTCCAGTGTTCGCATGTGCGGCGCCAAATCCTGACGAAAACATCGAAGAAAATGCCCCTACTCCAAAGCTCTTTGCTGCCATTCCCCATGTCGGGTCTCCACCTTCGACTAAAGTCCGTGCCGTTGACATCACCATATTTACGGCACCATGTGTAACAGCTCGACCTACTTCATGGCCAAAACTTCCAAGTCCACCAAATGCAGTTCCTACTGCATTAAAAGTAAGTCCACTTATTGCTCCCCATACGGCTGCTTTCCCAGCTCCTTTAAAGAACTTCTCACCATGCTGAATATTAGAGATTCCATTACCGATTACCCCAATTACCGCCCCTACTGCTGCTGCAAGCAACTGCGGAGTTTCCCCATCCGGATCCGAATACTTCAACGGATTATTAAGCGCATAAGCATAACGATCATAACCGAGTGCGGAGTATGCACCATTGACATTATTATCTGTGCTTAGCATACGACCGACTACCGGATCATACATCCGGCCGTTCATTGAAGTACACAAACAAGGGATTTTGCGGTTAATATGATGCAAATTATGCCCTACTCTTCAGTAAAAATGCTCGCCATAGCTTAGGCTATGCCTGTGCTTTTTACTTCGATTAGAACAAAATTTCCTATCATCTTAATTCACAAAACCCCTTATCTGTGTACTTAATCAGCTTAAAGTCCGGCAGATGCTCATGCCCCGTAAAGCCGCGATTGGAGCTTGCCCAATAGGCGTAAGTTACGGGGATATTATCGTAATTCCAAGTATTGGGGTTGCGTTTTCTGCCCCATGGGTCAAAATTTTGCTCGTACAAGGCATAACCGTACTGGTTGCTCACCTTAACTACTGACCCTAAGTGGTCTGTAAAAGTATATAATTCCACGCCGATATTGGCTCCGGCTATCCGCTTAACCATCGCTACCATCCGGCCACCGACAAATATATAGTGGTCATACCAACCGTCTATTTTCTCGCAA
>JALVCY010000093.1 GCA_027009605.1 Saprospiraceae bacterium | reverse complement strand
TGCGCAAGCGTGTCGATATATTCATCCATTTGGGTCACATCATCAAATACTTCCGCAAAAAGCCCTTTTTCCTTGGCCCATTGCGCACTTCGCCAATCTGCCGCATCAATAGACATGGCCGAAAAGGCGGCATTTCCAATCTTTCGTTCGACCGCCGGCCCGACAACAAAAGGTCCGATTCCCAGCGCCAATTCACTTAATTTGACCGAAGCATATTGGGTGCTTACGCAAAAATCAGTAGCCGAAGCCAGCCCGACACCACCGCCTACTGCCTTGCCTTGGACACGACCGATGATGAATTTGGGGCAAGTCCGCATTGCATTAATGACATTCGCAAAGCCCATAAAAAACGCCTTTCCGGTGTCAAAATCTTCGATGGCTAGGAGTTCATCAAAACTGGCACCTGCACAAAAGGTACGATTTCCGCCACTGCTCAAAACAATGACTTTGGCATCCGGATTAAGACCGGCTTCCTGAATGGCTTGCGCCAAACGAGCCAACTGTGGACTAGGCATGGCATTGTGCGCCGGATGGGCAAATTCAATATAGGCAACCCCATTTTTCAGGGTCGTATTTACGGTACCTTGTGGATTGGTATTCATTGGCTTGGTTTGTGGGGTAAAGTTACGCCTTTTTGGGGATTAAAGAGCGAGTCCTCCCGAAAAATCCTACTAGCAAGAAAACCCAGCGAATCAGGCAAATGTACACACCGAAAAATAGCAACAACCTTGGGGCCAGATTATCCAATGATAATTTGGTCATCCGGCATTTGAATGATATATTTGCCATCCGGAGCACACGTACATTGACCATCATCTGCGATGCACCGGCTGTAATTTAGACAAACCAAATAAATGACTAAAGATAAACAATATTGGGTGAGAACGGGATATGACATCTGTTCATTTGAAGGTATTGATAGGCTTAAAGTTGAATACGTTGCTAAGAAAGTGGGAGTTAGTAAGTCTTCGTTTTATCACCACTTTGGAGATATTGCAGGTTTTTTGGATGCACTTATAGAATACCACTATGAAAGATGTGTTTTACTTGCAAGCAAAGAGAAAGAATGTACAAAGATTCATCCTGACTTAATAGTTATTTTGTTGGAACATAAGGTTGATTTGCTTTTCCATAGGCAACTTAGAGTCAATAGAGACAATAGGGAAATACAAGAAGCTCTATCCAAATCTCAGCAACTTCTTGGTAATTATGCAGTCATGCTTTGGGCCAAAAGCTTGAATGTTGATTTATCCACTTTTCAACTCGAAGCTTTATTTGAAATTGCTACGGATGATTTTTATATGCAGATAACAAAAGACAATTTAAATTATGAATTTCTGTCTTCTTATTTTAAAAACCTTAGCCGTGTTTCACGGCTTTTGAATCATCGTTGTACGCCACCGTCTAAAAAGTTGTGACCCCGCTACTTAACTTTGTGAAAATTAATTTTTTCACAAAAAAAAATAAAATGACACTGCAAACTCACAAACAATGGTTACGAGTAAGTTCCATTGCAATTTCAGCGTATGCTTTCTTTTTCTTTCTTGGTTCAATCAAAGGTTTTCAAAAGCCGATAGAGTTGATTCTTGACTTGTCGAATTGGCCGCTAAATGGATTGGAAAATTATGAAGCACCAACTTCCATCTTTTTATCAGCCATTTTAGGGGGCGTTCTATTTGGCTGGGGAGTATTGATTTGGATATTATCTTCCATTTATGAAAAGGAGCCGGAAAAAATTAGGAAGGCAGTACTAACAAGCCTAATTAGTTGGTTTGTAGTTGATAGTATTGGGTGTATCATCTCTCATAATATGAGCAATGCTATTACAAACATAGGTTTACTGTTGGTTTTAGTCGGACCTTTATGGAAAAAAGCGAGTGATGAATAGCAAAGCTACCACCAACTAGATAGAATTCCACAAAAAAGCACCGCCCCAAAGGGCGGTGCAAAAACGAAAAATTCATCAAAAAAAGATTACTTCCATACTGGTTTTTGGAATAGCGACTTAACTTTGGGAGTGGACTCAACAATTGAACAGAAAGCAGTCAAGCAGAATAATATTTGGCATCTTTGGCCTATTTACCAACTCTTTCAAAATCGAGACTTTTCGTAGTAATTCCTATCAAAATTATTTTTCGTACCTTGTTGGCACAAAATATTATCGAGACGTATGCAACGATATGCACATTGGGTGATTTTGCTGGCCGGTTTAGGTCTATTAATCCTATTCCCGACCCGGATGGCGGATGCCTGTCCGGAACAGCCTTACACGTTTATTAATCCAATACTGGTAGATACGAGCTCCATCTATGCTCCTTACGCATTATCCTTTGACAATTTTGAATTTCCATTCCTAAAAGAAGATCATCAAACCAACGAGAACATCCAAGAATGGATGAGTAGATACTGTGATAATACAACTCCCGGAGATGTCTATCAAGTCATCTACAAGACCCCGGTCGAAGATTTGGAAGAGCTTCGAGCCTCTATCATCAACAAAGACCTTCCCATGCCTATTGATTTGCATGGAAATACTTTTGCGGAAGCCAACCAAAAAATGGGCTGCACAGAAGTCATAGACTATCTTATTTTTGCAAAAAAATGCGAACCCTACGTTATCGCATCTAGCGACCTATGGAAACAAAAGGACAAAAATATTGAAGCCATCCACCAATTGATGAAAGAAGGCGGAAATCTGTTTAAGAAAACCGACTCCTATTTTATCCGCTTGCGTATCGCTTACCAAGTTATCCGGTTGGCACACTACGCCAAAGAATACCATAAAGTCCTAGAGCTTAAAGATTATTTCCTGCCCAAAATTGACAAAATCAACAGCATCATCAATTGGTGGATACTGGGTCACGTGGCCGGCGCAGAGCTAAAAACCGGAAAAGAAGTGGAAGCCGCCTATCACTTCGCACAGATATTTCAAAACTGCCCTTCCAAACGCTCTTCAGCCTACGACAGCTTCCATATCGACAATAATAAACAATGGGAAAAAGCACTTCTTTTATGCCAATCCAATGACGAAAAAGCCAATTTATTTGCTATTCGCGCAAGCCAATCCCGCAGCAGGCTAGTGGATGAGATGAGCGCCATCTATGACCTAAATCCCAAGCATCCATCGCTAGAGCCCTTACTCATCAAAGCCACAAAAAAAATGGAAGCGGCCTTTTTGGGGGCTGAATTCCATAAAAATGCTCAGAAAAAACCACCCACACGACAACAGAAAGAATCCCTTCGCCAACTAACCAAATTAGTCGAAAAAGCCATCCAAGACCAAACCGTCAACCATCTCGTACTCTGGAAGATTGTGCATGGATATTTGCTCATCTTGCAAGGCAACTGGCCGGAAGCCGAAGTGACCTTTGCCCAAATCAACACCCAAGACCCCAAGCTCAAAAAAGAAATTGAGACCATCCAAACCATCATAAAAATCAACAGCTATCAGCATGCCGACACAGAAACCGAAAGCGATTTGTACAACATCATGACCAACTCCGATATTTACAAAAACAATCCAACACTCCGGGCTTTTTTGAAAGAGCGCCTAGCCTATCTTTACACCAAGGACACCTTAGTTGGAAAGGCTCTTCTGATGACGCATTCCGTGCGAGATTTAAAGTACAATCCTGACCTAGCCGTCCTAGATGAGCTTATCAAAATGACCGAAAAAGAAAATCCGACTCGACTCGAAAAGACACTTATTTTCAAACCGGATGGCACAACCATTCGTAGTGAATTGCTAGAGATTAAGGTAACTCTACTACTCTCTCAAGGCCAAGTCGAAGTCGCTAAAGAAATCTACTCCTTAGTGCCCCGAGCAGAACGTTCTACACAAAAATTCTCACCTTTTGCAGAAGACTATTTGGATTGTGTTTTTTGCCCGGTCACGGACACGGTAGCCTACTCCAAGTCCGATTTGATTGACAAACTCGTGGAATATGACTACAAAGCCAGAGCCGATATACAGAAGGGGCCGGACTATTTTTATCTCTTGGGTACGGCTTGGTACAACATGAGTTTTTTCGGACCGGCTTGGCATGCCACTGATTATTTTCGGAGTGGT
The DNA here is from genome assembly GCA_027009605.1 of Saprospiraceae bacterium. Classification (GTDB taxonomy): domain Bacteria; phylum Bacteroidota; class Bacteroidia; order Chitinophagales; family Saprospiraceae; genus HyVt-613. Next base: position 1,030 of record JALVCY010000093.1, on the reverse strand, counting down.
AAGAACTGGTACTTTGCCTATGACGATGTTTATCCTCTAAAAGGTGTTCCTTTCGGCAATAAAGAAAACCACAATCTGTCCAAAGCTAAGATGTATTTTAGCAAGGCATTGGAATTGGCGAAAGACCGGGATCTCCAAGCCAGGTCGGCCTATATGCTTGCGCGAATTGATCAAAAAGAGTACTTCCTTTCGGAAAATTGTCCCTACAAAATAGGCAGCAATCTCATCCCAAAACTCCCCCCTAATCGCATGATTTATTACAACTTGCTTATCCGGGAATACAATGACACAGAGTTTTATCAAGATATTATTGAAGAGTGCTCTTTTTTTGCGGCTTACGCTAAGTAATGAAGCAAGAATAAAGTGCTCTAGGGCGCACTCAGGGTTTGTCCTCTACATTTCGATAAGTAATAAACTGATTTGATATAAAAAAAGAGAGTAAAGATTGATTGTAAAAAATAATCAATTATAACTAGGTGATAAGCAACTCCTTATCAAGGTCTAAGTGTCAACTTTGTGCTATTAAGGGGTAATTCATGCGTTTTCCTTACCACTTAGGCCACTTAGTTTGGCACTAAGATTACACTAAGACATCTTAGTGCAGTCTTAGTGTCTTCTGCGTGATCTTAGTGGTTAGGCTGCTACATTAGATTTCCAAATAGGAAACTGCTGAAACAACTGAACAAGACCTCCATACAGAATAAAATATGGTGTCTTTCGTGATTAGATAATTTTAGGGTTTTGTCTGCCGACCATCTAATCGACACCGAAAAATTTGCTGTGGGAGAAGGATTCGAACCTTCACGAAGCGGTTAGCCACACTCCAGAAAAAACAAGGTCGGTGACCTTATCTTTTCTGAAAAGGGTTTATCCCTTACCTTCACCCCCGAGACAAGAGGGCATGTCTGCCAATTTCATCACCCCACATTGTTGATATTATCATGTAGCAGTCACCGTCATACTGCGATACCGTTACACCGCTAAACCGTTACACCGCTAAACCGTTACACCGCTAAACCGTTACACCGCT
>JALVCY010000092.1 GCA_027009605.1 Saprospiraceae bacterium | reverse complement strand
GCTGCCTACCCGTTAAACCGTTATACCGTTACACCGTTAGTTGTTGCCTTCGGCGTTCAATTTGTGCTTCGCACGTTCAATTTGCCCTTCGGGCGTTCAATTGCCTTCGGCGTTCAAGGGGTAAGATCTCTTTCCTGCCTTCCCGTTACACCGTTACACCGTTATACCGCTACACCGTTACACCGTTATACCGTTACACCGAAATACCGTTACACCGTTAGTTGTTGCCTTTGGCGTTCAATTTGTGCTTCGCACGTTCAATTTGCCCTTCGGGCGTTCAATTGCCTTCGGCGTTCAAGGGGTAAGATCTCTTTCCTGCCTTCCCGTTACACCGTTACACCGTTATACCGCTACACCGTTACACCGTTATACCGTTACACCGTTATACCGTTACACCGTTATACCGTTACCCCGTTAAACCATCTTTTATCTTGAAGCCTAGCTCCAAAAACACTATATTTGCCCACTAATCTAACCAATTTTGCCCTTACGGGAAAAAATAAAACGAAATATGACCAAAATCGCTGTAATAGCATTAGGCGGCAACGCTATTTTAAGGGGAGACCAAAGGGGAACCACACAAGAGCAATATAAAAACTTGGAAGATACGCTCCGGCATTTAGTGAGTCTAATCCAACAAGACTACCATATCGTCCTAAGCCACGGCAACGGCCCGCAAGTCGGCAACATCTTGATGCAAAATGATGCCGGAGAGTCCCAATATGATGTGCCGGCCAAGCCTTTAGATGTTTGTGTCGCCGATTCGCAAGGTAGTATCGGCTACATGATGGAAAGAACACTCAAAAATATCCTGAAAAAAACAGGAATCAATAGAGAAGTCGTCACCATCATCACTCAGGTCGTCGTCTCCAAAGATGATCCCGCCTTTCAGAATTATACCAAAAGAGTAGGAAAACTCTACACCAAAGAAGAAGCCGACAAGATGGCCACCGAAAAAGGTTGGACTTTTAAGCCGAGCCCAAAGAAAGAAGGGGCTTATCGTAGAGTCGTGCCTTCGCCCAAGCCCATGCAAATCATGAATGAAGACATCATCAGGGACTTGGTTCAAAAAGGAGTGATTGTCATCGCTTCAGGCGGTGGGGGAATCCCCGTCTTTTACGATGAAGAAGGGTTTTTGCAGCCATTGGAAGCGGTAATTGACAAGGATGCTGCTTCGTCTTTGTTGGCGACTAGAATCGGTGCTGATGAATTGTACATCTTGACCGATGTCCCACATGTCTATAATAATTTTGGGCAACCCAACCAGCAAGTACTAAAATCTGTGACCAAAAAAGAAGTAGAACAACTCATTGATAATAAAGCATTTGGAGAAGGCAATATGCTCCCGAAGGTAAAATCTGCGCTTCAATTTGTTGCCAATGGGGGTGCTAAAAGCATCATTACAGAAGCCAGCCAATTGCACGACGCAGAAGCAGGCACTAGAGTTGTCCTTTAGCCCTAATGCTGACATCAACCGGCGAGCCAATAGCGAGTGTCTCAACTTACGAGCAAAGCGAGTTCTCAACCTTGTGAGCCTTAGCGAGCAACTCAACCTCCTAAACCAAACAAAAAAAAATTACCAAACCAATAAAAAACAAAAAAATGGCCTTTAACCTAAGAAACAGAAACTTTGTAAAACTATTGGACTTCACACCCAAAGAAATGAAGTTTTTAATCGACCTGTCCGCAGACTTGAAAAAAGCCAAATACACAGGAACAGAACAGCAAAAACTCAAAAATAAGAATATCGCCTTGATTTTTGAGAAAGCATCTACCCGTACTCGTTGCGCTTTTGAAGTCGCCGCCCATGACCAAGGGGCCAATGTCTCTTACCTAGGCCCATCCGGCACGCAAATCGGGGGTAAAGAGACCATGAAAGATACCGCCAGAGTACTCGGACGTATGTATGACGGTATCGAATATCGGGGTTTTGCGCAAGCAACAGTAGAGACTTTAGGGGAGTTTGCAGGAGTCCCCGTGTGGAATGGCCTGACCAATGAATATCACCCGACACAGATTCTAGCGGATTTTTTGACCATGCAAGAGCACGTGGACAAGCCGTTAAATCAAGTTAAATTCGCCTACATGGGAGATGCCCGCAATAACATGGGTAATTCTTTGATGATTGGGGCGGCTTTGATGGGAATGGATTTTAGGGCAGTAGCTCCGAAGTCTCTCCTTCCGGAAAAAGCATTGGTCAATAAAGCCAAGGAGATAGCCAAGAAAACAGGCGCAAAAATCACTCTAACTTCAGATGTCGCCAAAGGTGTCAAAGGTTGTGACTTTTTATACACGGATGTATGGGTGAGTATGGGTGAGCCGGATAGTGTTTGGGAAAAGCGCATCAAGCAATTGTTGCCTTACCAAGTAAACAAGAAAGCCATGCAATTGACGGGCAATCCCCATGTCAAATTCATGCACTGTCTCCCCGCTTTTCACAATAGAGATACCAAAATAGGGGAAGAAATATATCAAAAATTCGGCATAGATGCCATGGAAGTCACCGAAGAAGTATTTGAGTCGGATGCCTCCATCGTTTTTGATGAAGCCGAAAACCGTTTGCATACTATTAAAGCGGTGATGGTTGCGACTTTGGGCAGTTGATTACCTTTCGGAAAAATAGGACACGCCCCAAGATGAGTTTATACTTGTCTTGGGGCGTTTCTATTTTCCAAAAACTCAACTAGGCGAGCCGAAGGCAATTATTAACGGTGTAACGGTGTAGCGGTTTAACGGCTAGGCGGCCAAAAAATCTTACAACTATATCAATTACAGAATCCCAAACATCCAAGAATGAAGTAAAAACCCAAACAAAAACCCAAATCATCTCAACCTGCGAAGCACTCAACTACGAAGTCCGAATCCACGATAGTAATCGGGACGAGTTCTCAACCTAGAGAGCCGTAGGCGAACGTTCTCAACTTTCTCAACTTCTTCAACTTTCTCAACTAACAGAATATCGAATGATGAATGCCGAATGCCGAATAATGAAGTAAAACCCCAAACAAAAATCCAAATCTCTCAACTAGCGAAGCGAATCAACTTCTTCAACTAGCAGAATACCGAATGTAGAATGCCGAATATCGAATAATGAAGTAAAAATCCAAGTAAGAAACCAAATCTTCTCAACCTGCGAAGCTCTCAACCACGAAGTCCGAATCCACGATAGTAATCGGGACGAGTCTCAACCTAGAGAGCCGTAGGCGAACGTCTCAACTTTCTCAACTAGCGAAGCGAATCAACTCTCTCAACTAAAACCACCACCGAAGCCAAAGACCAATAGCGCCACAGGCGCGTCCCAAAGACCAAAGACTAAAATATCACAGAAATCTCTCTCCCAAAAAAGTCACATTTCCTCCCCAATTTCGTACAAAAGAAAACCAAAAAGAAAACCTATCCCCAAGTATTGAAAGAAAAGAAAGACATTCTAGCCCGTTTTACCAAGCCTGCACCAAATGGTGTCGCATTATATGTCGAAGATTTGGTCGTCGAAGACACTGTGGTTCAGTTATTTAGGGCTTGTCAAAACTTTCAGGGGGTGATATACGCCAAGGGCTGGGCCTATTTAGCTCGCCAATATGGGCTTGACGGCTTATATCGAATAGATCAAGGAGTTGGCTGGTTTTTGAGCGAGAATAAACAGGAATGGCTAAAATCTCTATTAGATTGGGCGCTCATATCCGGGTTTAATTTCCAAACCGGTCATTTTGGCGTCTATGACAAGAAAAAAAATCTATTTACCACGGATGAAGGCCGTTTGGAAGTGGTCGATTGGGTCTTTTTTGCCAAAAGTTTGGGTTAAGTTTCCGGGAAATTGTACTTTGTGAGCTGACCTGTCAAAAAAATGCAAGCATTACTCCATCATCTGAACCAAATTCACCGGCTTTCGCCAAAATCGGAAGAAGTTGCTGTTAGCTACCTTCAGCGTTCAGCTAACTAAAGGCGAATGCTATACCGACATAGCCTGCCCCGCCTCCATTTGGCTGCCTTGATTAAGACAAAATTTGAAGGTGTTTGCCCAAAAAACAAGTTTAGTCCCTTTTGGCTTCAAATTTCGCCTTACTCTGCGTTGCCAATTCCAACGGGACTCGCTATGCCTAACATTTTTATAACTAATTGATTGTCAATGCTTTCAGTTAAGCAGTCAGGGTAAATAAAAGAAAATTTTTATAATATGTTAGCCTATGTGTGGACTATTTCTCACCTAAATTTTAGCAGTCTGAAGCCAAGAATTTGTAGCGTTTCTTAGTGGTAAGGAAAAATGTAAGGCCTAACCACTAAGGACACGGAGTTGCCACTAAGAATTCACTAAGGTATTGATTGTCAATAAGTTAAATTCCAAATTTATGTACATTTTTTTGCTTCCTGTCTAAGATATTAACGGTGTAGCGGTATAACGGTATAACGGTGTAACGGGTAGGCAGTAATTAAAGGTGAAAGGTAAAAGGTGAAGGCAGGAAAGAAATCTTGCTATTTGAACCTGCCGGCAGCAGGCGGGCGTGCGAAGCACAATTTGAACGCCCGAAGGGCAAATTGAACGCCGAAGGCAAATGAACGTGCAAAGCACAAATTGAACGTCCGAAGGACATATTGAACGCCAACATGTTGATTATCAGTGTTTCAGTTTAGCAGTTGAACAGTGAGTTTACTTCGAAAAGTCGAGTGCAGTGGTTTGTTCTTGAGCCCACAAAATTTTATTTGGATTCTTTTTGATAACTAGTGTGACCGGGACAAGGTGTCGCCCCGCTGGGGCTTCCTGTATCGTGCGATATTGTCTGTTACAAAGGTGTCGCCCCTACGGGGCTGACAACTGAGAAATAGCCGGAATACATAAGCCTTAGCCCCAGCGGGGCGACATCTTTGTAAGACTAAAATAGTAGGGATATAGCTCCGTAGGAGAGACACCACGTTGCACTAGGGCACTGTAGCCTAATATAATTTTGTTCAGTGCTTTGATTTCTGGTTAAGTGGATTTTTCGGAGTAAACTCAACAAAATCTCCAAACAGAATAAAATTGGGTGATTTTGGCATCAGAATACTTTTAGGAGTAAACTCACCGCTTCACCATCCAAACCTACCTAAGGAATCCTATAACGACAGCAATGAGAAAAGTA
>JALVCY010000091.1 GCA_027009605.1 Saprospiraceae bacterium | reverse complement strand
AGCAAAAAGCCAACTGTAGTTTGTAGGGTATCTGCTAATTTTTTCACAACATCAATTGAAGGCTTCACTTCATCCCGTTCGTACTTGCCGATGATAGAATGATTAGTTTTCAGTAGGCGAGCGAGTTCACTTTGCGAAAGCTTCTTAGCTTTTCTACACTCAGTCAATTTTTGTCCAAAAGTACTCATTTTAAGTCATTTATGGTGCAATAGCACATGTATTTAGCGAATAATACAAATATACGGTTCATAAATGAAATAAAAAAGTCAAAAATATTTGTTTGGGAAAGTCAAATCTTATCCATCTGCGTCATAAATGAACGGTTTACGTGTACCACGCCTGCTGCTACGCCTCCTTCGTGCTGCTCTCGCAGTAGGAGTCGTTGGCGCTGACCTTGCCGCCAAAATAAAAAGAACAATGCCTCCTTGTAGGTTTAACGAAGCAAAAAGAAGGGATTTTAACCTTAAAATTCAGGAAAAACTGTATCTTGCATGTTAAAACCTGCGAATTGACTAAACCTTGATTGAGATGTGACGATGAAGGTTAAAACCCTTCACTTTGGGACTATGCGGCCTGCAAGACCTAACGAGCGAGATGGTGGTTTTTTTTTGTGATGGAAGGGTGGTGCTAGCAGGGAAAATTTACCCAAAACCAATGCCAAAAATACAATGAAGAATTTTCTTATATTTATCGTGTTTTTAGTTTTGCTGTCTTTTGCAGGGTACTATTATTTGAAAAATTATTTTTTCATAACAGTGGGTGGACCAGGGAAAATTGAAGTTTATGACTACAATGTCATGGATACTGTGCTTCAATGGAAATTAGATTCAATTGTGTCTCAAGATTATAATTATAACTGGATTGATTCGGATGTTTATTTTGAACCTATTGTGCGAAATATGGGCTATAATAAAACAGATGCATTATTTGCAGATTTACTTGCAAGATATAAAGAAGATAGATATATTAATGTGAATATAAATGAAGAAAGGTATTTGTTTGAAATTGGGATTATCAAATTCAATAATGACTTAAATTCTAGTATTGTTTTGATTTCGGCATGCTTATTTGGTGATGATCCGCCACGGGCAAAAGATATGGGGCGACGTGAGAAGAAAAAGTATCAGAAGTTATTTGAAGAAGCTATTGTTTCTAAGGTTGTTATTTAGCTTCTCGCTTGCGCAATTATTGTGCAGGGTTTCAACCTCGTTGGTGCTGACCTTATAAAAGATGAATAAAAAGAATATGTGCTCGTTAAACCTTGTAGGTTTATACGAGTCAAAAAGATGGGTTTTAACCTTCGAAAGAACTCCTATCCAGTCTTGGCTTGTAGAAAGAAATCGGTAGCCATACGGCAGACTTTTCACACTTCAGGTCTGCGCTTGGCACAAGTCATAATTCTATAATTTTTGCAAAAAAGATTAGGCACAGAGTAGTGCTTACTTGAATCTGCCGTGCGCAATTCTAGGCTCATCCATCGATTCCTACCGGTACTCAGCGTTGCTCCAAGTTTAACGATTCAAACCGTCCACACACCGGATCGCTAAGCTCTCCGGCATTTTGACGACGAAAGCGGGAAAATGCAGGAGCACCGATAGTGATGCGGTGGGTGAGCCCAACCGTTCGCATGAAAACCAAGCGGAAAGTACAAAACCTGCTTGACACCAACCATAATTCTAGAATTACACGAAGAAGATTCAGCACAGATTAGTGGAAGCTCGTATCTTTTGTGGTTCTTTTTTGGCGCACCTACCGATTCCTAATGGTACTACGTTGTGCTCCAAGCTTAGCGTTCCATCGTTTGCACATGGAATCAAAAAGCAGGATATTAATCTTCAAAATCAGAAAAACCCGTATCTTGCAAGCGAGAATCTGCTAGATGGCTCCATTCTAGGCATGATTGGGACGTAATGGTGAAGGTTGAAACTCTTCACTTTGGTGTGTTGTGGCCTAAAAGGTTTGACGTGCGACATAGTTGTTTTTTCCGAGGGGGGAGGGTGTGTCAGCGGGCAGATGTTGATTCTGTAGTTGACTGGAATACGGCCATTTTTTCTAATGGACAACAGTGATTCCACTGCTTCAGGTAAATTTCATGTTAAAAAAGTATCAAATCCTGAATATGGTAACCCATCTGAGACGATTACGCCACTACAAGGTAATTAGTTTGAATAAGAATATTTTTGTTTTTGTAAGAAATTTTAAATTTTTCTTTTTGATAGCAGCATTGATTTTTTCTTGTAAGAGAGTTAAGCTTTCTGATAGGACATGTCAAATAAACGATTGGAGAGAAAATATGAAATTGCTTTATATCGAAAACACAATGAGCAAAAATGATTATTTTCTGCTCAAGTACTATGTTATGAAAATGCAGCCTAATAAGGTCTGTTGTGGTGCTTCCTTTGCTGAACTGTTAAGTGATGCTAGGATTTATCAAAGTGATAACTTCGAAATACATAGATATCCAATTTTTTTACCTGAAAACTTAATGATAAGAGTAATTAATGATTCGAATGATGGTTTTTATGGTCCTGATGCCTTGAGTTTTAGAGTTCAAGTTGAAAATTTTTCAGATGATGCTATACCGATTACAAAGATGCATGTTAGATTTTTTAGTCCGCTAGGTCGATTGTTTTGTATTGCAGGATATAAAATAGATACAATCGTTGAAGGGGGGCATACGCTTGAGGTTTCGAGACGATTTAATCTCAACGAAGTTGAAAGTTATCTTAATCAAGATAACTTTCAGTTCTGGGATTACGAAAGTAAAAATATCTTTTATTCTAATATTAAAATGGACTGTCAGTTTGATTGATTCCACATGTGAGGACTATCCTGTTTGCGCTTACCTTCCTGTCTAATAAAAAGAACAATGAGCTCAATAAACCTTGTAGGTTTGCACGAGTCAGAAAGAAGGATTTTAACCTTCGAAAGAACTCCTATCCAGTCTTGGCTTGTAGAAAGAAATCGGTAGCCACACGGCAGACTTATTCACACTTCAGGTCTGCGCTTGGCACAAGTCATAATTCTATAATTATGCAAAAAAGATTAGGCACAGAGTAGCTCTCCGGCATTTTGACGACGAAGGCGGGAAAATGCCGGTGCACCGATAGTGATGCGGTGGGTGAGCCCAACCGTCCGCACTAAAACCAAGCGGAAAGTACAAAATCTGCTTGACAAGAGACATAACTCTAGAATTACACGAAGAAGATTAAGCACAGATTAGTGGAAGCTCGTATCTTTTTTGGTTCTTTTTTGGCGCACCTACCGATTCCTATTGGTACTACGTTGTACTCCAAGCTTAGCGTTCCATCGTTTGCACATGGAATCAAAAAGCAGAATCTTAATCTTCAAAATCAGAAAAACCCGTATCTTGCAAGCGAGAATCTGCTAATTAGCTCAATTCTAAGCAGGATTGGGGCTTGGGGTGGAAGCTTGAAACCCTTCACTTTGGTGCATTGTGGCTCGCAAGGCCTGACGAGCGAGATAGTTGGTTTTTCTGGGTGAGGAAGGGTTGTGTCAGCAGTGTAAAAGCCTAGAATCACAAAAATATCGAGACTTCTTTAAAAAGCATAATATTAATGTTGATGAGCATACTGTTTCCATGCCAGAAATGTTGCAAAGGCAGGTTCATTCCGCCGGGAATAATTGGACGACAATATTGAAAAGGTGGATAGATGCCCATCCAAATGCTACAACTAAAGAAGTTTATCAACAAGCTGGAAAGATGATGGATGACTTTGGTTTGAGCTCTTACAGAATAATACCATACAGATGAAGCATTTTCTAAATGAAGATTTTTTTAAGATTGTTACACAAATTGTAAGCGCCAATAAAACTCTAGATGAATGGTCTGAGATGGAATCAGATGATATGTTCCAAGCAGAAGGTTACGTTGGTGGCTTTGATGCTACCGAAGAAGAGTTTTGTTTTAGTGTTTTCATTGATTCTTTTGAATATTGGTTTCAGTTGTCATTAGATGATATACTTAAATTAGATTACTTTTCTAAATCACTTTATGTAGATTTGTTGCCAGCAGATAATATTTAACTGGACACATCTCCGTTCGTGCTACCCGCTTGCTCTGCGGGTGCTAACCTTGCCATGTCATTCATTTAGAAGAAAAAATACCCAGACGACAGGCCTTTCATCCCGCATCGCCACCAAGACTAGGGTTTCAAACGGTGCATAAAGTACTGATAGTCAGATCAATACAAAGGTTTGATAGCCAACCCAAAGAACAAAGAAATCAAGAAAGCGGCAATCCATCGGGCAGACTTTGTCTCGCAGTACTAGTTCCCAAAGCAAAAAAAACCGTATCTTGCAAACAAAAATCTGCTAAACAGCTCAATTTCGGCATGATTGGGGCGTGAGGGGAAGGTTGAAACCCTTTAGCTTGGAGCGGCTCAGCATCTTGAGAGATGCATAGTCTTTTTAAGAGTAAGGGTGTGCTAGTGAGATTTGATTTAGCAACTCCATATTTACAGAAAAAATACCATAATTGAATTGAAGTCTAAAAAACATAGAGTATTTTCAAAAGTGGGGCTGGGGTTGCTCATTACTTTTATTACTTTGTGGTTGAGTATTACGCTTTATCTTGATAATCGTGCTATTCACCGCAGAGCAAAGTATTCTATAGGTGTGATTAGTCAGGTTAGTGAAGATGGGAGTATTTGGTTTATGTTTAGGACAGAGGATAATAAGATTATTAAAAAAAATCTACCTACTTGGGCAATCCCTTCGACTTCTCAAGTTTCAGGTGGAGATAGATTTTTAGTTATCTATGCGGAATATCGTCCTAATGCATGTGCAATGTTGTTTGATAAGCCTCTAGAGAAAGGCGCAACGTTAGATAGTGTTTTTAGAATCCCTATAGATGTGTCGGATATCGTCTGGTATAAACTGTAGTATTTTTTAAAATGGTTTTTTTCCACTGGCTCTAACCTTGCCATGTCACACATTTAGTAAAAAAAATAACCCCTCGACAGTCATTTCATCCCGCATCGTCCCAAAGTGCAAAGTTACAACCTACACGCAAAAGACTGATAATCAATATCTTAAATTAAATTCCGGCATCCCACTAGCTATCTACCACTCATCAAGGCTAGACCAAGTCA